>DATHPB010000092.1:0-3448 GCA_035484295.1 Cytophagaceae bacterium | reverse complement strand
TGTAGCGTTTTTTGATTTGGACAATGTTTTTATTTTTGAGCGTACCTTTTTATTTCCCGCAAGTGAGCAGATGTCTTCGTTTCTTTTTGCGAGACTCTTGTTCAACAGCTCCGTGACTTCGGCTTTCATCTTATCAAATTCCTCCTGCTCCATATCTATCGACCAGTTATAGCGAAATTCGGTCTCTTTTTCCTGCAGACGTTCTGTTCTTGTTTTGGAGTGAGCAATTTTTTCATCTACCTGCGTCAATGTTTTTTCAAAGAAACTGGGAATGTTACTTACCATGATGGAGAGCAAGGAAATGCTAGCTGATACAACACTGGTTGTTTTATCCGGATTTTCACTTTGCACGATGGTCAATACTCCAGACAATGTTCCGGTAACGATGGCTACTTTTTTCCACCATGGCCTGCTGATTCTGTTTCTTACTTTATCTAATGTGGATTGATAAATTTTTTCCACTTCCAGGAAGTGGTTGACCGCTTGAACGATGCTGTCTTTCTGATGCGTGATGTTTTGAGGATCAGGCTTGTTTTCGACGGTCAGTACCAGCACCCGAAAAGCCGGTTTACGATTCGGAATCCTGCTCGATATCAAGACAGAGATGTTGTAATTGTAATTCCGATCCACGAGTGAATAGGGTAGGATTCCTTTGGAATAGACTTTGATGTACGAACCGTTTTTTTCAAACACAAGGTGTTTGGTCAAGCTGTTGATGCCTGTTGGAAGAGAAAGGTCAGTGTACGTAATGTCTACGTCTTTCAGGTTGATGTTATTGGAAATGTTTAAATAAGTAAGCACTGAATCACCTTCTGAAAATATTTTTTTAGTAAAGTCTCCGATGACTGGTTGAAGGAAAGGATTGGCAATGGTATTTTCTTCGCTCCTGATCACGGTTATCGTTCGCTTGATACTGGTGTGGCCATCTGATACCTTTACGGTGAGTGGAACGGCAGGGCGTGCATCGTGTTCGGGCTTGAATACGATGTTTGACCCTTGCAGACCGTATTCTGGATTCTTGGGTGAATAATCGCATTTCAAATTGTCTTGATCCGGATCAGAAGCGGCGAAGTCAATGCTCAAGCCTTGAGTAGAAGAATAGTAAATGGTGTCGGGAATTTCATTGTTGAAATAAGGTGGTTGGTTGACATTTTGAACGTTGAAATTCAATACCTGACTGAAAATAGATTGATCGGTATCGACAATGGTGATTCGAAACTTTAAATGTTCTTGTAACGCTTCTCTGTTGGAAGGTGTCCAGCGGAACAGCAATTGATCGCCGATTACAGTGACCTGACAGGAATCGAATGTTCTCAGGCTGGGGTTTTCATTGAAGGTAAAATATGTCCACATTGTTCTGGGATCACTGCCTGTGTTACTTTTGATGTGGGCTGAAAAAGCAAAGGATTTGTTCTCTGTCAACCGGATGGTATCCGGCAATGTTTGATCAAATACTAAATATGGACTTGCACTTGGAGGAATAACAGTTAAGGAAAGAGACGTCTCGTCAACGGTTGTTTGGTTCGAATCCAGCAGATAAAAAGTGACGAGGTAATGCTTTTGATCTTCTTTACCTGGTGTCCAACGAAACTCCCTGTTTTCGAGTACGGCATTCTTGGGTTGCCCTTCCATTCGCAAGGTGTAATGCTGGTGATCTAATATCTTTAATCCGATACGGATTTCTTCTCCTGATCTTACCTTTTGTTCGACAGGAACTTCCAAGCTGAACAATTGTGCGTATCCAAGCTGGGTCACACCAACCAATAGTAAGGCGTAAAGAAATATTCGGTGAGTCATAAGCATACGTGGTCCGACAATTTAATTCTTATTCCATGGAAGACAAGATAAGTTAAAACTCTTTTCTATGGGAATTCTGAAGAAGTTAGAGAATCAGGTATCAAACAAAAGAGCAAGCTTGCCGGCTTGCTCTTTTGTTTGAGGATGTCTATAAATGATTATCTCTTTCTAATGGTTTTGACCTGTACCAATTCTCCATTTTTTTCTCCGTAGTACAATACGCTTTTTTCTTTTCCTTTTTTAACGGTCATTTTGTAAAAGATAATATCCGGTTCGTTGGTATACACAATCTCATGATCACCAACCACTGTCCAGTCCTTGTAAGGTCCGCTGTTAAAAGCATCGGAAACAACCTTAGGCAGTTCTTCCTTTTTTATTTTTTTTCTGGTGTGGATGTGTTTCCCTGATTTGGAAAAAAGAGAATGATGCATTTTCCCTTCTTTGAATACTTCTACTTCGTAATATTCAGGATGAAGGTATTCTATGTAGGTATTGGAATCCAGGTCAAGGTCATCGTTTTCAAAATCCCAGTAATATGGGTAAGCATACCATTGCGCAACGGGTTGTTCAGGGTAAATGAATAAAAAAGACTCTACCACTTCTTTGGGTACGTCTGTCTGTTTGATTTTTTTCTTGGAAGATTTTTGTTCTTTTTTAACGGATGCATTTTTAGTTTGCTGAGCGCTCATATAAGCTACTGTAGCGAATACGAGCATAAACGACAAGAATATGTTTTTCATAGCATGGTTTTTTCAATGCCAGTTCATTAATCGTGCTAGACTTCTGTGGAGCTTGCATACAGGTTGTTTGAATGGAATAATAGAGAAAGTGTAGAAAACAATGCTCGTTTTTTTATACTTGTTGCGGAATTGTATAAGCAACGAATCTATTGGAGTGGATTGGTTTCATGGTATAAAATGGAATTGCAAAAAAAAGAGATAGACTTGATCTATCTCTTTTTACAATTAACAATGAATCTATTGGATGTTCTATTTGGCTAATTTCACCTTGATAGCGTTCAGTCCCTTGGGACTTGATTCTGTTTCAAAAGTTACCTTGTTGTTTTCTTTGATCGGCTCTTCCAGGCCATTCACGTGTACAAAAATGCTTTCTTGTGATTCGGAATCTTTGATAAAGCCGTAACCTTTGCTTTCGTTAAAGAAGGTAACAATACCTTTGCGTACAGAGTCTTCTTCTGTAGCCACTTGACGAGCCACTCCGATGGAAATATCGGCTTCGTTTATCTTTATTTTTTTCTTGGGATCGGGAGGAGTAGAAGTGATGTTGCCGTATTCGTCTACGTATGCCATCATGTCTTCCATGCTTGAAGATTTAGGATTGTCTTTACGCTCCTGCTTCTTCTGTTCTTTTTCTTTTTTCTTCTGCTGTTTCTTCTTCTCAGTTTCTTTTTTGTTCCACGTTTCTTGTGATTTGCTCATAGGGTATGATTAGTGATAAGTAATAAGTTGTAAGTACAAGCGTGGAGAGAATTCTCCTTCCGTGGAACTTCGGAATAAAAGTACGGAAAAAAAATGTGAAGAGGTCAGAATACCTCGTTATTTCCACCGATTGGATGGATTAAAAAGTTGAAAAATACGTTTTTACTTACAACGTACTATTATTGTTTTATGCCAAGTAATTCCTTCACGAC
>DATHPB010000091.1:0-3634 GCA_035484295.1 Cytophagaceae bacterium | reverse complement strand
GTCTACGACAGAGAAAAAAGTAGAAGTAAAGGCTAAGAAAGCAGAACCTGCAACAGGAATTAAAAAGTTCAGTGTTGCAGAAGGTGAACTACAGGATGATCGCGACAGCATTCATCAACAGGATAAAGTCGTGCTCATCATGGAAGACGACAAAGACTTCGCCAGCCACATACTGGACTTCGTCAGGACACGCGGTTATAAAGGGATCGTAGCCCTACAGGGCAATACAGGGTTGAGTTTCGCCAGACATTATGTACCCGATGCCATCATACTGGACATGAAACTGCCTGTCATGGAAGGCACCGAAGTACTCAAGCAATTGAAGAACGATCCTGCCCTGCGGCATGTACCTGTGCAAATCATTTCCGGTTACGACAAACGAAAAGAAGGCATGGAATTGGGTGCTTTTGATTTCATACGCAAACCCCTTGCAAAAGATGATCTTCAGAATGCGTTCGGAAGAATAGAGGAGTTTGTCAACCGAAAATTAAAACGACTGCTGATCATAGAAGACAATGAAACACAAAACAAAGCAATCCGTGAGTTGATTGGAAATGGAGATGTCAAATGCTTCTCCGCCTTCTCCGGTCAGGAAGCTTACGAGATGATGCTGAAAGATCATTACGACTGTGTCATTGTAGACCTTGGCTTACCGGACATGACCGGCTTTGAGCTGTTGGAAAAACTGAAGTCCAACAGCCAACTGAACAAAACACCGGTGGTCGTATACACCGGAAAAGATTTAAGCAAAGAAGAGAACAGCAGACTCAACAAGTTGGCCAATGCAGTAGTGCTTAAAACTGCCGATTCACAGGAGCGCTTGCTGGACGAAACAAGCCTTTTCCTTCACCGCGTGGAATCACGTTTGCCTAAGGAAAAACAAAACATCATCCGCAAGCTTCATAAAACGGACGAAATACTGATCGGTAAAAAAGTACTTGTGGTAGACGACGACATTCGCAACATCTATTCCCTCACCAATGTGTTGGAAGAAGAAGGAATGCATTGCATCACGGCTGAAAACGGTAAAGCTGCCTTAAAGGTACTGCGTGACAATCCGGCCATCGACCTGATACTGATGGATGTCATGATGCCCGAAATGGACGGTTACGAGGCTACGAAAGAAATCCGTACCATTCAGGCATTCAGTAAAACACCGATCATTGCCTTGACGGCGAAAGCCATGAAAGGCGACCGGGAAAAATGCCTGGATGTAGGCATGTCGGATTATGTATCCAAACCGGTAAACATCGAACAACTGTTGTCGTTGATGCGCGTCTGGTTGTACAAATAAGACTAAAACGTTTTGGGGGGAACACTGTGATATGGAAAGATTAAATAACAAGAATGTATTGATTGTAGATGACGACGAAAGAAATACATTTGCCCTTGGCAGTTACCTGGAATTGATTAACATGAACGTCATCATTGCCTCCAATGGAGCGGATGCCTTGGCCATATTGAAAAAACAACCGGTGGACATTATCCTGCTCGACATGATGATGCCGGTAATGGACGGATACGAAATGCTGGGCATTTTAAAAGAAGAGGAAGAGTTGAAACATATTCCCGTCATTGCAGTGACGGCCAAAGCGATGGTCGGTGATAAGGAAAGGTGCCTCAAGGCAGGTGCCTGGGATTATATGTCCAAACCGATGGACATGAAACTGCTTGTAGATAAATTAATCCGGTGGATCATATAGTATGAACGATGTTGACAGCACAGAATTAAAGCATCTATTGGAATCCATACGTTTTACTTATGGGTACGATTTTACAGATTATTCAGAAGCATCTGTCAAGCGAAGAATAGCGCTCTATATGAACAACAAGAAGATGGCTTCCTTCTCCGATTTTTCAATGGCTATTTTGAAAGAAGAAAAAACTTTTGAAGAATTTGTGCAGGAACTTTCAGTGACTGTTACAGAAATGTTTCGGGATCCTTTGTTTTATAAAAGCTTGCGGGAGCATGTCATGAAACGACTGGCCACCTACCCTTTCATCAAGATCTGGGTAGCAGGTTGTGCGACTGGTGAAGAAGTGTATTCGATTGCCATTCTTTTAAAAGAAGCAAACCTGCTGGACCGCTCGGTCATTTACGCCACCGACATCAATCAACATTCCCTGATGGTTGCGAAGGAAGGACTCTTCTCCATTGATCGAATGAAAGAATACACGTCGAATTACCAGAAATCTGGTGGGAAAGAATCTTTTTCTGATTATTACATGTCAAAATACAATTCCGTTCTCTTTGACAAGTCGTTGCGTAAGAACATGGTTTTTTCCTCACACAATCTGGCAGGAGACAAATCGTTCAACGAGTTTCAACTGATCCTTTGCAGAAACGTACTCATCTACTTTAACCAGCAACTGCAAAACCGGGTGATCAACCTCTTTCATGAAAGCCTCTGTCCCTTTGGTATCCTGGCGCTTGGGAACAAAGAGTCCTTGTTGTTTTCAGACAAAAAAGATTCTTTTGACGACATAGACAGGAAGGAAAAAATATTTATAAAAATCAAATAAGTGACTGCGAGTCCTACATACGAAGCCATTGTCATAGGAACTTCCGCCGGAGGCTTGACAGCACTTGCCTTCCTTTTAGAAAAAATACCCAAAGACTATTTACTACCCATTATTGTCGTTCAACACAGGGCGAAAGAACCCAAAGATTTGTTCGAAGAAGTATTGCAAAGCAAATGCAAGATCCCGATCCGACAAGCCGATGAAAAAGAATCCATACAAAAAGGTACCGTATACATTGCACCTCCCGATTATCATTTACTGATTGAAAAGGATCGTACTTTTTCTTTATCGTCTGACGAACCGATACATTACAGCAGACCATCCATTGATGTATTGTTTGAATCAGCAGCTTTCTCTTATCGAGACAAGCTGATCGGCATCGTATTGACTGGTGCAAACCACGATGGATCGCACGGTTTAGCACTCATCAAAAAGATGGGAGGTTTCGTCATCGTACAAGATCCGCTCGAAGCACAATTTTCAATTATGCCAGAGGCTGCCATTCATGCCACACCAACCACGCACATCTGGAATTTATCGGCCATACAACAATTCTTACTTCATATTCATTTTGACCAATGAAAAACAATACGAATAAGTCTGTCATTCTGATTGTTGATGACAAGCCTGCAAACATCTACGCATTGGAGAATCTGTTGGCCAATAAGGACGTTACACTCCTGAATGCCACCGGAGGAAAAGAAGCTTTGCAAATCATCCTGAACAATGAAATCGACCTGATCATTCTGGATGTTCAGATGCCAGAAATGGATGGCTTTGAAGTAGCCAGCATTTTAAAATCAAACAAACGAACCAAAGATATTCCCATCATCTTCGCTTCCGCTGAAAAGAAAGAGCTTCAGTCACAAATGAAAGGGTACGAGGAAGGTGCCATTGACTACCTCTTCAAGCCGCTGGATCCCGACATTGTCAAAGCAAAGGTTTCTGTCTTTCTGAAAATCCAATTGCAGAAGAAAGAATTAATAGAGAAAAACAATTCTTTGCAAAAGAGTGCGCTGCTCATCAACAACTCCGCCGACATCATCGGGATCATAGATGCCGAAACACTCAAGGTAGAGGAAATGAACCAGGCCTTCACCAACATACTGGG
>DATHPB010000090.1:0-3691 GCA_035484295.1 Cytophagaceae bacterium | reverse complement strand
TGTATCTCAAATAACCGGTCTTTAAACTTCCAGACTAGCTCCACTGTTTTATCTGTACCGTTATGGACTTTTTTAAGATGTAAAGATAATGGAGCTTCTATTTGAGCAGTTTCAAGGAGTGCTTGGTATATTTCTTCCAGTTGATATTCAATTTTATTTATCGCTAAATATTTAACGTGCTGTTCGCTTGATATTCTCAGTAAAAGGATATTGCCTATGTTCTCTAAAGGCTTGTCAGAACTCCAATCTGTACGTTCTGACAGTTGTTTGAAATAGGTTGCCCAGATTGGATTAAGCGTATTGTCGATTTGAATGTCGTCGTTTAAACTGAATCCTTCTTCTTCCAATTCTTCTTCCGAAAAATCCTCTCGATTAAGAAAATATTTGTTGTACTTTATATGGACTCCCTGGTCTGTGAAATTGAAATGAACATCTAACTGGTATAAATACGGGGCAGGAGAGAGGGTATTAGAATAGCTTAAAGTATATATTTTTTTTTTATTCATTTTAATTTCATTTTTATTTTCACGAAATTACGTATTATCGTGATAAAATTAGTGTAAAACAGGTATGAGTTTTTTGGTTGAAAGTCTACGAGAAAGACTTGATGAGGAAACTGGAATTTCTTTAGCAAATACAGAAGTAAAGGCTACTTATGCAAACGGTGGAATAGAAATCTACCTATGGGATCAGTTATTTTTAATAGTCGATGATATAGAAGAAGAGGCCTTGACAGACGATGCATTTGCGGAAGAAGTGTGGGACATCATTCTTGACGAGTTTTACGATGTAAGAGAAAAACTTGTAGAACTTAAATTGGCTTCCTTGAACGCAGACTATCTTCCGGGGTTATCAGCTGAGTTGCTGGTATTGTTAGAAGCCCAAAAATTAGATCGTAAGCTTCTTAATATGTTGGATATTCTTTTTGAAGACATAAGTTCTGCAGACAAAGATTTTGGTCTTCCTAAAGTTGGTGTTCGCTTTACTGATTTTGAAGGGGTACAAGTAATTGTACCTGTTGATATATCTAAAAAACCGTATAATTTTGATGCAAAAAGTATTGCATTGGAATTTGACAAACGATTTAAAACGAAGGTTTAATCGCTTCTTTAAAGGAATTAGCCCGGTCTACTTTTCCACTGGAGAGGTAGACTATTTTTTTTGCAAATAGAATTTCCTTAGGATAGCAGTATTTTCCCAAATGAGATTTGCAATGCGATTTAATCCCATTTGTTTCATCCATTGTAAGCATGCCTTCTACAATGAGTATCCATTGATCTCCCCATATTTCATCAGGTAGTTTGTAGGAAGTGAATGCTTTATTGATCGTGTGTTCATTGAAAAATAAGGCTATACATTCTTCTGCCTTTTCAAGACTATATTTTATACCACCTGAATTGATTACCCAATCGATGCGCCCGATCCACTCAAACGAAAATGGAGAGTGAAGTACGATGATATCATTGGTTGTGAATTTGAAGACCGGATCTTGGGTATGATGAATGATAAGACACTCCCTTTCATCTTGTGAAAATTGAAAGTTTGGTAAGGCATGATACAGGTTATTGTTGTCGCTGATTTTTTTTATGGCCACATGAGAGGCTGTTTCGGTCATGCCATACGTGTGATAAAAATGACAAGTACTTTTTAACTTTATCAATCGCATATGCAATGACTCGCTTATAGCTGCTCCTCCTAATAATAAGTTTTGAATATTTTGAAAAGGGTCATTCGCATTTTTCTTCATCAGTAAGTCCGCTTGTGCTGGTACTAGAGATGCCAATTTTACAATGGGTAATTGTTGCAGGTCGAATGAGGAAAGTTGTTGAGGTGAAATATATATTAAAGTAGTTTCAGCTACAATTGCTCTGATCACCATCATCATTCCTCCCATGAAAGAGGTGTTCAGTGCCAACAATAAACAATCGGAGGATTGTATACCGAACAAATCAATGGTGCGTTTGGCACTGGCAATTAAAAATGTTCTTGACAAGGTGATTTCCTTTGGACTGCCCGTCGATCCAGAAGAATAGAAGGTGAATGAATCAGCTCCTTCATACCATCGTTTGATTAAATGAATGGCTGGAAGCAGGTTCTCGTCGTTTGGCCATTCGTTTAAATGCAGAGGTGAAGAAGAAAATTTGACTTGTAGCATACAAACTAAAACTACTAATTAATCATGGAATACTCGTATGAAACACTTGAAATAATAGAGAAATATAGGAGAGGTGACGTGTTTTAGAAATTTTAATTTTAACTTGTAAAAGGATGTTTTAGCTGTTGTTCAGCCAGCGCTACCTGTTCGATATGATGGAATTATTGGTTGTAAGTTGTTTTTTAATAGGTTATTTGGCTATCGTATTTGAGCATCCTATAAAAATCAATAAAACGGCTTCTGCTTTAGTATCAGGAATTATCTGTTGGACGATTATTTCATTGGCAGGTCCTATAGCCTATACCTCGTTTACTGATTTTCATGTGACGCTTCCTGGAATGGAACCTACAGAAGCTTACCATTATTTTCTGACACATTCCTTGGGACATCATATCAGTGAAATTGCACAGATTTTATTTTTTCTTTTTGGAGCGATGACCATTGTGGAACTAATCGATGTTCATGGTGGATTTAGAGTCATTACGGATAAAATCAAACTAACGAATCCAATCTCTCTTTTATGGCTGATTGCTTTTTTAACTTTTATTTTATCTGCCATATTGGATAATTTGACAACAACCATTGTTATGATTGCTCTGTTAAGAAAAATTATGTCTAGTTCGGATCAACGTAAATTATTTACAGGAATTGTCATCATTGCGGCGAATGCAGGTGGCGCCTGGTCCCCGATTGGAGACGTGACCACGACCATGCTGTGGATAGGCGGACAAATTTCATCTGTAAATATCATGAAAACGTTACTCATTCCCAGTCTCGTTTGTGTACTTGTTCCTGTATTGATTTTAAGTGTCAGGTTGCGGACAATGAAATTAGAATTGTTTAAATCCTCTACTGATCTACAGGAAGGTGATGCAACAAGTAAGGAAAGAAACATCATGTTTTATTCTGGGATACTGGCTTTGGTCTTTGTTCCGATTTTTAAAACGCTTACCGATCTTCCCCCAATGATGGGTATGATGTTATCTTTGGGTGTGGTGTGGATCATTTCAGAGATTGTAAATAGTCGTAAGGATGAAGAACTAAAGAAACCATTGTCTGTAGCTCATGCCCTTTCTAGAATAGATTCCTCCAGCATACTGTTTTTTCTCGGAATATTATTAGCGATAAGTGCTTTGCAAACCATAGATGTATTGACATCCTTTTCAATGTGGATGAATGCAAAAATAGAAAACGAAGACATGATTGTATTGATCATAGGATTAGCTTCTGCGGTTATTGACAATGTTCCTTTAGTTGCCGCTTCTATGGGAATGTATGACCTGAGTCAGTATCCTATGGATCATAAACTATGGGAATTTATGGCTTATTGTTCAGGTACTGGCGGAAGTATTTTGATTATTGGTTCTGCTGCGGGTGTTGCAGCGATGGGGATGGAGAAAATAGATTTTGGTTGGTACTTAAAAAAAATCGGATTGTTAGCTTTCATAGGCTATCTTGCAGGTGCTGTTACTTATTTAATTATGTATTCATTGATATATTTATAACTGTATGATTTTAGGAATTGACATTGGAGGT
>DATHPB010000089.1:0-3999 GCA_035484295.1 Cytophagaceae bacterium | reverse complement strand
ACGAACCGCTTGCACGCCATCGATTTGTCCGTTGTGTTCCGTATTGTTGAAATCGGGTGAAGCGATATAGCCGACGATTTCCTTGGTATTGTTGTCGAACACGAGGATGGAAGCATTGTAAATGTTTTTGCTGTATTGCCGCTGAATATACTGTTGACAGAGCGTTTCACAGGTCTTCTGAGTTTTTGTTTCTATACAGGAATGAATTTGAAACTGGTCCGGGTAGGATTTTTTTAAACGCAAGGCCAGCTGTGTCATTTCTTGTGGCATGGGATTGCGGTGCACAAGTAAAGGTTCTTTAAGGGCATCGCTCAGTTCTGTAGCGTTAAAGATATTTCCTTCGGCATAACGTTGCAACCATTTGTTTCTTTCCTTGACGATGGATGGATTGGTTTTCCCCGGACGCAAGGAACTGGGTCTGTTGGGAACGATAGTCAATACAGCTATTTCAGCGGGACTGACTTGTAGGAGGTTTTTCTTGAAATAAATCATTGCTGCCGAACTAACGCCTTCTATATTGCTGCCATAAGGAATGTAATTGAAGTAGAGCAATAAAATTTCTTTCTTGCTATAGGTCCATTCCAGTTGCAAGGCACGAAAGAGTTCAATGCATTTATTGGCATAAGATCTTTCCTTAGGTTCCATCAACCGGGCGACTTGCATTGTGATGGTAGAAGCTCCGGAAGTTTTTTTATGTTTGATCAGGTTGTTGAACAACGCACGGGTTGCGGCAAAAGGATTGAATCCTGGATGCCAATAAAAGTACTGGTCTTCTTTGTATAAAAAAGCATCGGTCAATGCCGGAGGGATCTCTTCCGGATTGACCATCAGACGCCACTTGTCGTCGGGGGTCAGGAAAGCATGAAGGGTGTTTTTACGGTTGTCTAAAATCTGTACCGAATATTTTTTTAACGGAGGTAAAGGATAGATGAGATGTAAAACGAAAAACAAGGCAATAAAAAAAAGTATCCCTGCGAACGCGAACGTTACATAAGGATACTTTTTTAAATGAAATCTGATGTTCAGCACGTGTAACTATAAACTATTCTACCTCTATCGTTCCCGCACCGGAGTAGGAGTGGTATTCTCCATTGTACATGGCATCTGCACTTGCAGGCCCCATCTTAAAGCTGCCTTTGCTTACTGCCCGGACTACATAGTAGTAATATTTCGTGTCTCTCGTGGCTGCAGTGAATAAATTAATCCTGTCGTCACGGATGTCGAAATGTTCAGGTATGGTGCTGTCCTTGATCCAGGGGATTTCTGATTGTTCGGACAAACGTGGATTTTCAATTTCAAATCCGGCAGGTAGTATGTCGGTGATCACCACATTTTTCACCGACGATTGATCGGTGGTGTTCAACGCCAGACGAACGATCACCAGATCATTCTGCACAAAGTGATTGTTCGAGATGACTTTGCCATTTCGGTCAAAGAATGTCTTTCTGATTTTGATGTACTTGTCTTCTTCTTTTACTTCTCCCGTTGTTGACAGTCCTTCTGCTTCCCAGAAATAATAGAGTGTTCCGCTGCCGGATGTTTTGATAGAGATGTTTTTACCCAAGACATTATTGGAAATCGTCAGCGTGTTTTTGGTAAATTGCCCCACTGATTTTCCATCGGCAGTTACGGTGGCAGTTACATTGCTTTCGTTTGCTTTCTTGGCCAGTTTACCCAATGCAATGAATGCAAATGCCATTTCTTGTGTGTTCAGGTATTGTTTGCTTTTTACCTGTTCGGATAAATGTTTCGCCAATACGCCGATCTGTGCATTGTTTGGATCGGTATCGATCAGCATGTTCAGTGAGATACCCATGTCGCGGATGTAGGAGTAAAAGTTTCCACTCAAACTGTTGGCTGATTTTTCATTGTCCAAGGTTGCCGGAAGAATGATACGGAAACTTCCATGGTCACCCAACAATAAATACGTACAAGCTAGCAAGTATTTGGAATCGACAGCCAGCATGTTCAGGTTCGACTTGTAATAATTCATGGTAGATACTTCCTGACGTCCGGCTTGAGCCAATACAAACAAGCTGTAGAAGATTTCTTTCGAAGCAATGTTTTTCACTTTGTATTCGCCGTTGTTGATGTAGTAGTATAAATCTTCCGTAGATTTTGTTTTTAGTTTGGAAGAAAGATAACTGTACATTCTATCGAGCACGTCAGGATTCACCTGGAATCCTGCCTTCTGTGCTTCGTATAGAAAGTGAGCAGCATACACTGTGCCCCACCAGCTTTCCTGGTAACCGCCTGGCCAATAGCTGACCGAGCCGTTGTACAATTGCATGGCCGTCAATTTACGGATGGCTTCCTGTACGTTGTAATCCGGATTTTCATCCGAGCGATTACCTTGTTTCAATGTCTGGATCAAGTCTTTTACATACAGTTGAGGGAATGCTTTAGAGACGGTTTGTTCTACACATCCGTGAGGATAACCGATGAGTTCGTCCAGGTTGCCGTAAAACGGTGTCATTGGAGAAGTGCTGATTACCAATTTACCTTTTGCAGAAGAAGGAATAAAATTCGTTGCGGTATTGAACGACTTTGACTGCCCACCGGTGATAACACCTGCATCGGAAATTTTAATCAACGAAGAGGCAGGTCTTACCGTGATGAAATTATTTTCTTTGAATATTTCCTTCCATGCGGATACCTGTGTGGAGATGCTCACTTCACCGGTGGCTTGTGCGGTTATCGCTTTGAAGATCACTTTCTGTTCGCTGTTTGGTTTTACCTGTAGGCTTAACGAAGATTTATCGGTTAGGCTTAATGGTCCGGTGATATTCAGTTTCACATCGGATACTGCGATTTGACTGGTGGTGTTCGTGATGGTCACGGGAATCAATACCGTATCGCCCGGACTTAAGAACCGTGGAAGCGAAGTATATACGACGAGAGGATCGGCAACTTTCATGTTGGCTTGAGCGGAACCGAAGGCATCACCTTTGTAAGCGACAGCCATGATGCGCAGGTCACCGGAGAAGGATGGAATGTCAATGGTATAGCACGCTTCTCCGTCAGAGTTTGTTCTTAGCTGTCCACTCCAATAGGCCATTAAATTTACCCGACGATTGGAAAGGGGATTGACGCGCTTTTCTAAATCGTATCCGTCACCAGCCATGGCACTCGTACTTTTGCGCAACTCCGGTAATAGATTAGGATAAATGTCGTAGCTCGCTACTTCCAATGCTTTTTTGCGGAAGAAGTATTGGTAAGGATCCGGGCTCTTGGTGTTTTTCAATTGCAGGATTCCTTCGTCAACTACAGCAATCGTAACTTCTGTATTTTTATCGTCTCCGGCTTTCACACAAATTGTTTGCTTGGTGTTTGATCGGCTTCGTGCAACAGTTTTTATGCTCACAGGGATGATGTGTTTCTTATCTGTGGTTTTCAATGGAAGAAAACCATGTGCCACGGTCAATGGTATTTGTTGATTGCTGTGTGGTTTGATCAGCGTAGCGGTGATGTAGACGTTAGGCAAATACTCTTTCTTTACCGGAATAGTTAAGGAGGCAGAGCGATGATCGGTTTCGATGTAATGATGTTCCAATACACGGTTGCGTTCTATCGTCACCAATAATTTTCCTGCGAAAGGTGTTTTAAACAAGACCTTGGCGTCTTCGCCTACATTGTATTCTTCTTTATCCGTCTCAATGATGATGCTTCCTTCTGTATTGACTTCAAAAGACGAATTGGTCGTGCCATAGCCGTATGCATAAAACTCTGTAGATACGTATGATTTTGCGCCGGGCAATAAAGCGCGTACCTCGTATTCACCGGAAGTGTTGGGATAGAAATTGTAGATATAATCCTGATTGCCGAATGCAACGGTTTTTTCTTCGAGAATCGTTTCTTTTTTCTCCGACACGTATTTGTAGCCATCGTAATTATTACGGATGACCGTTTGCCATTCGTGTTTGATGATTTGTACTTTGGCTTTTGCACCTACGGTACGTTTACCGTCTTTATTCACGGCACACAGGGCGATAGGTAAGG
>DATHPB010000088.1:0-4462 GCA_035484295.1 Cytophagaceae bacterium | reverse complement strand
AGCCGGTATCATTGCAGGGTCGTTTGGCATGATGAATCTGTTTGCTCGAGCACTGGGTGGATACTTCGGTGACAAGATGGGAAATCGTTTCGGTCTGAAAGGCAGAGTCTGGATACTCAGCGCTTTTCTATTGATGGAAGGGGCTGGTATCATGTTGTTTTCTCAAATGTCTGTGCTTCCTGTGGCGGTCGCGACCATGCTGTTCTTCGCTCTTTTTGTTAAAATGTCGAATGGGGCTACTTACTCTGTGGTTCCTTTTATCAATAACAAAGCGATGGGAACAGTAGCCGGATTGGTAGGAGCGGGAGGGAATATAGGTGCAGTAATGGCCGGGTTCCTTTTTAAATCGGAAAGCATTTCTTATCGAGAAGCTTTCTTCTTCCTGGGAATTGCGGTGGTGGTGGTCTCCGTTGTATCCTCTTTCATCAAATTCAAAGTGTCAAACATACCTGAAGAGTCCACAATAACAGAAGAAGTGCCAAATAAAGCCTATGCCTATGAATCAACAGCCGTGTAAGTAAAAAGAACCCCTGGTAAAAGTGCGAATTTTACCAAGGGTAAACATGAATGACTAAAATTTTTAATCACCTGAATCAAAAAACATGAAAAAAAACCAACTTTCCAAATTGTTAGCCTGTGCGTTTTTCTTATTCGGTGGATACGCTCACGCACAGTATACGTTCACAGGCCAGATCAGAACGCGAAGTGAATACAGGAATGGAGCAGGAAATCTGCTACCTAAAGGGAGTGATGCAGCCTTTTTTACTTCTCAACGGACCAATCTTGCATTTGGTTATAAATGGGACAAACTGATTTTCTACACGCAGATCAGGGATGTACGCGTGTGGGGACAGGATGCTTCTACCATCAGCAATGCGGATGGTAATAAATTGTTTTTACACGAAGCCTGGGGTGAGTTTATTTTAGCGAACTCCGCCGACACCAACAGTAGGTTGAAAATAGACAACCTGTCGATCAAAGTCGGCCGTCAGGAACTGAACTATGATGATGCTAGGTTGCTCGGAAACCTCGACTGGTTGCAACAAGGACGAAGACACGATGCGGCGCTGATTAAGTTTCAGCACAAAGGATACCAGGTGGACTTAGGTGCTGCGTTCAACCAAAACTCAGATGCGTTTGGTAAAGCAGGTACATTGTTTTCACCGGTTAATACGAATACCTACGCGACGACTACCACAGGTTTTCTCATACCTATTCCCGGCAGTAAACCGAATTTTGTACCTACTAGTGGAAAGAACGGAGCTCCTGTTATAGCAGGTGTGGCGCCGAGTACGAATGGTGTGAACCAGATGTACAAGACCATGCAATTCATTTACCTGAAAAAGAAGTTTGGACAGACTACTGTATCGGGTCTGGTATTCAAAGACGATTTCGCGAAATGGAGACTTGACTCCATTGGCAATGCCACTACTGGATTTGCTTACGGAAGGAACTATGACCAGGTCGGAACCAACAGTCGAATCACCTCCGGGTTGATGTTGACTTCTGTCGTTGGAAATGCCAGCAGTGCTGGCAAGATTGCGTGGCAAGCTTTCGGTTACTACCAGGGTGGTAAGGACTATAGCGGTAACAACCTAAATGCTTATTATTTCGGAGCGAATGCCTCGTATCAACGTGGTAAATTTTCTATAGGACCAGGTTATGAAATGCTTTCAGGAAATGACAAAAGCTCAGACGATAACCACCGCTTCGATCCCTTGTACAGTACGGCACACAAGTTCTGGGGATACATGGACTTTTTCTATGCAGGAACCGGATCTCCTGTAGCAGGATTGCAAAACGCTTTTCTGAAAATGAAATATGCAGCAAAAGATTTATTCATTACAGTGGATGCTCATCAGTTCTGGACGGCTGCTCAAAGTGCCAATAGGATTGATGGTGGTAATTTGAATAAGGCATTGGGTACTGAAATTGATATTGTACTTAATTATAATGTCAACAAGTTTGTCAATTTGGAACTGGGCTATTCCACCATGTTTGCTACAAGTTCCTTAGAGTATGTGAAGACCGAATTAGCCGGAGCCCCTACTCAAAATGCTACAAGGCATAATGCACAGTGGGCTTACTTGATGTTGAACATTCGTCCGGATTTTCTTTTTACCAAACCGGTCGCGTTGACTCAAGCTCCTAAATAATAAAGGGTGGATTATACATTGAAGAAACATTAAACATTGACCGATATGAAAAGTATGCTAATGATAAAAAGATGGATTCATCAACTGCCGCAAACAACAATCATGTTGTTTACCGTCCTTTCGCTACTGATTTTACTGACTTCTGCGAATTCATCTGTGAAAAAAGAAAAAATCAGAATAGGCTTTATTCCTCTGACGGATTGTGCTCCCATCGTCATGGCGAAAGAATTGGGTTTGTTTGCAAAATACGGTGTGGACGTAGAAGTAAGCAAAGAAGCCTCATGGGCCAATGTACGCGACAAGCTGTTGACGGGTGAGTTGGACGGGGCACACTGTTTGTTCAGCATGCCCTTTTCTGTATACACCGGGGTAGGTGGTAAAGCAAGTGCTGAAATGCAGATTGCCATGATGCTCAGCAATAATGGACAAGCGATTACACTTTCCAAAGAATTTTGCGGTCAAGTAGGGTTTAAAGACTTGAAGAAAGTTGCACCTGCCGTTGCTGCTATGAAAAAGAAAAAGGAAGTGACTTTTGCCATGACATTTCCAGGTGGTACGCACGATATTTGGCTGCGTTACTGGCTGGCAACAGCGGGCGTAGATCAGAAGAAGGTTGGAATCATCACGATTCCTCCTCCTCAAATGGTGGCGAATATGAAAGTGGATAACATGGAAGGTTATTGTGTAGGAGAACCTTGGAATGGAATTGCTGCCAAACAGAATGTCGGATTTACTCACATCGCCAGTCAGGACATTTGGAAGAACCACCCTGAGAAAGCTTTTGTAGTCAATAAAAAATTCAGTGAAGGAAGAAGAGAAGAGTTGAAACTGGTCATGAAAGCGATTATGGAAGCATGCAAATGGCTTGATATACCCGCCAATCGCAAGAAAGCGGCTGGTATATTGTCCAAGCCCTATTACGTGAATGCTTTGACGGATGTGATCGAAGCGCGTTTGATGGGCTCCAATGATTTGGGATGTGAACTGGGTGTGCAAAAATATAAAGACGATTACATGATGTTTCACCGCAACGGGGACGTGAATTTTCCGCGCAAGGGACAAGCCATTTGGTTCATGGCTCAGTACGTCAGATTTGGTTTGCTTGATACGGCACCCAACTATAAGCAGATCGCCGATAAATTAATACTAAGCGATCTGTATAATGAAGTAGCCAAGAGCATGGCAGTACCCATACCTGCGGATGACATGAAGCCTTTTACCATTAAGTTGGATAATGTCACGTTTGACCCCAATAAACCTGCAGAATCTTTAAAGCTTTATAAACCGTTGTTCTAATGGTGATGTTTGTTTGAATGTAAGACCTGTTGCTGTGAGGCAACGGGTTTTATTCACTTAAAATTATAGATATGAAAAATATAAGTTCTAATCTTCTCTCTGTTGCTTATTTCCTTTGCGGTATAGGTGTGCTGCTTCTTTTATGGGAGCTGAGCAGCAGATTCACAGAGGGTGAATTACCAGGTCCATTGCCTACTTGGGAAGTATTCTACGAATTGTTAAAAGATCCATTTTACGATTATGGTCCGAATGACAAAGGAATAGGATTATTGCTATGGGGGTCTCTTGTCAGAGTAACCTATGGCTTTTTATTGGGTACACTAGTTGCTGTTCCTCTTGGAATTTTACTGGGCTCAAGTAAAACTGCGATGAATATTTTAAACCCCGTTGTGCAAATTTTAAAACCAGTATCTCCATTGGCTTGGTTTCCCATTGGTTTGGCTGTGTTTCAATCTGCTCCAAGCGCCACTGTGTTTATCATTTTTATTACATCGCTCTGGCCGACATTGATCAATACAGCCTTTGGTGTCTCTACGGTTCCTCAGGATCATAAAAATGTAGCCAAGGCCTTTGGCTTTTCCAAATGGAAATATGTGCGTAAGGTTTTATTCCCATATAGTCTTCCTCATATCTTTACTGGGCTTCGTTTGAGCATTGGTGTAGCATGGTTGGTGATTGTAGCAGGAGAAATGCTATCGGGAGGAATGGGCATTGGTTTCTTCATATGGGACAGTTGGAATGCGGGGAGCATGGAAAAAATCATTGGCGGGATACTGATCATCGGTATCATCGGTTTACTGTTAGATAAAGGATTCAGCTTACTTCAAAAAAGTTTCTCTTATGAAAAATAACATCGAAGCTCTGACATTGGAAATGCACATTCAAGAGGACTTAGGTCTTATACCGAATAGCATTGAAATCAATAACGTGACGGTTAGCTTTAAAACACCCAAAGGTAAATTCAATGCCGTGAAAGATATTTCATTGAATGTTCGCAAAGGAGAAATAGT
>DATHPB010000087.1:0-5274 GCA_035484295.1 Cytophagaceae bacterium | reverse complement strand
CGAGATCAACAAAAAAAATATCAACGAATACCTCATCTATATTCTATACCGCAGCATCGCTTGTTACCATGCGGATAAATACGAGGAAGCTTCCAAGTGGCTCAACCAATTTTTGAATGACGCCAGCATCAAGAAATACCCTTACATCTACATGGAGACCAAATTGGTCTTAGCCTATCAGTATTGCTTGTTGAAAGATCAGGATTTGTTTGGTCAATTGGTTAACAGCATACAAAGACAAATCCGTCTGCTTGGCAAAGAAAATTGTCTGCACGTGGTATTGTTCATTAAGATACTGAAGGTATTGATCAGTGAAAACAGAAGAGAAAAAAACAGTAAATTATCTTTACTTGTAAAAAAATTCCAAAAATCTTTACCTCAGCGATTCAGTCCTTTATCTTACCTGAACATTGAAGAGAAACTAGGTTAAACCCGTTTCCTTTTTATCTATAGCTTTTTAAGATTTTCCTGACTCAAAGGTTTGTTAAGGTACTTAACAATCAATTTATTTTTCTTGGCTTTCTGCATATCCAATGGATTCAACGAAGACGTAAGCATGATGATCTTACTGTGTTCTCTCGTTGCTTCGGATAATTTCTCAAATTCATCTAAAAATTGAAATCCGTCCATAAGAGGCATATCGATATCTAAAAAAATAATTTCCGGCAAAAAACCTTCTTTAGATTCTATAGCCAGCTTCTCCATGTTTTTTAAAAATTCAATTGCGCTTTTAGCTCCTGTATGTACAAAAATACGATCACAGATGGAGGCCGATTCGATCATCTTTTGATTGATGAGATTATCAATCTCATTATCATCGATCAACATAATCGAATGGTACTTGTTTTCAGCGTTTTTCACTTGAATGTCTGTATTAAATAATTATTCCTACGGCAATTTAAGTATAAAAAGGTGAAAACATTACATCCTCAATTAAAATTTATTCCTTGTGCCAATGGCAAGTCTGTAGAGTAGTTGATGGTATTTGTCTGACGACGCATATAGACCTTCCAAGCATCAGAGCCAGACTCTCTTCCTCCACCAGTCTGTTTTTCACCTCCAAATGCTCCACCAATCTCTGCTCCGGATGTTCCGATATTGACATTGGCAATACCGCAATCAGAACCTGTAGCTGAAAGAAAATGCTCCGCCTCTCTGATGCTATCGGTAAAAATAGCAGAAGACAAGCCATACAAACTTTCATTCTGTAAGTCTATGGCATTACTTACTTCACCGGTGTAGCCGATGATATAAAGTATAGGAGCAAACGTTTCTTCTTGTACGGTATGGTATGAGTTTTTAGCTTCTATGATTGCAGGACTCACATAAGCGCCTTGATCAAAAATATCGCCTGTCAATTTTTTCCCACCTACTAATAATTTACCTCCTTCTTTTTGGCAAGCAGCAATGGCTTCTTCAAATTTTTCAGAAGCAGTTTCATCAATTAATGGTCCGATCAAAATTCCTTTTTCCAACGGATTGCCAATAGGTAATGAAGAATATGCTTTAGACAAACGGGCAATCAATTCTGCTTTTACTTCTTCGTGAACAATCACTCTTCGCGTAGAAGTACAACGTTGCCCGCAAGTACCTGCTGCTCCAAACACAATGGCTCTGGCAGCCAGATCCATGTTGGCATCTGGTGTTACAATAATAGCATTGTTCCCCCCCAATTCCAGCAAAGATTTTCCCAGACGCGCAGCTACTTTCACTGCCACACTTTTACCCATGCGGGTAGAACCCGTTGCAGAAATCAATGGCACGCGCTCGTCTTCCGATAGTTTATTCCCAATGTCTGCACCTCCTATGATCAGGTTGAAAACACCTTCCGGTACTTTGTTTTCTTTCAACACATCCAATAATATCTTATGACAGGCTATAGCCGTGATGGGTGTTTTTTCCGATGGTTTCCAGATACAAACATCTCCGCAGACTGCTGCCAGCATGGCGTTCCAAGACCACACCGCAACAGGGAAGTTAAACGCACTGATGATTCCAACTATTCCCAGCGGCTGGTACTGCTCAAGCATCCTATGCATTGGTCTCTCGGAAGCGATCGTCAATCCATACAACTGACGGGAAAGTCCCACTGCAAAGTCGCAGATATCTATCATCTCTTGTACTTCGCCCAATCCTTCCTGGTATAGCTTGCCCATCTCAAGCGTCACAAGCCTGCCTAACGCTTCTTTATGTTCGCGTAATTTTTGTCCATATTGTCTCACTACCTCACCTCTTTTGGGAGCAGGCCACAATCGCCATTCTTTATATGCCTCGAGTGCCTGAGCAACTACCGCTTCATAATCCGCTTCTGTCGCCATGGTCACAGAAGCAATCTTGCTTCCATCAATGGGAGAAAACGAAATGATATCCTTAGAACCGTTGTCGATTTTACCTGCTTGCAACCCCGTATAGTACGATGAATTGCTATCGCTGGCTATACCTAGTTCTTTTAATACAACCGCAATTTCCTGTGTAGTGCTCATGTCTTTGTCTGTCTATTGTATTTGCTATATAAAACAAATCGGTGCCTCATGTTAAAAATAAAGCACCGATTTGTCAATGATTGTGAGTAATTACCAGCCCAATCCTACAAATTGTTTTTTCCCATTAGGATAAATACCTTCTACCAAAACTCCATTACCAGGAACTACTTTGCTAAGAATGCTCTCCAGATCCTGTGGTGTCTGCACCGGTTTCTTGTCTACGCTTGTAATGATGAAACCTTCCTTGATTCCGGAATCCTTAAGCAAGCCTTCATACAAACGATATACCTGCGCACCGCCCTGAATACCCAAATGTTTTTTATCCTCTTTATTCACTACCTGCAAGTCTGCGCCCAGTTTTCTTTTTATACTAGCCTCCTCTTTCTTCACAATTTTATCTTCACCCAGTTTATTTTTAAGAACCGCTGTGCCTTCCATCTTCTCTCCTTTTCTCAAGTAAACAACTTTAAGTTTATCTCCTGGCCTGTAACGTGCCACCACTTCCTGTAAGCCGGAAGAAGTATATACTTCCTTGCCGTTGATACTCGTAATGATGTCACCTTCTTTCATACCAATTTCCTTAGCTGCACTACCATCGTTGACCGCTGCTACATAAACCCCTCTCACGTAGTCAATCCCTTTTTCTTTGGCCAGTACTGTTGTCATATCTGCTATGCTCACACCCAACAAGCCTCTTTGCACTTCACCATATTTGAGGATGTCATCGATCACTTTTTTTACCAAATCTACAGGGACTGCAAAAGAATAACCGGTATAAGATCCCGTCGGAGAAGCAATGGCTGTATTGATACCTACTAACTCCCCGTTTAAATTGACCAAGGCTCCACCGCTATTACCCGGATTTACTACTGCATCCGTCTGCAAGAATGATTCAACCGCAAAATTACTTTTCGATCTCAGGATGTTGATGTTCCTCGCTTTGGCACTGATGATACCCGCAGTCACTGTTGAATTGAGATTGAAGGGATTGCCAACTGCCAATACCCATTCACCGACTAAGACATTATCAGAATTTCCATATTTTACAAAAGGTAAATTCTTGTCGTCTATCTTCAACAACGACAAATCTGTCGTTGGATCTGTACCGATAAGTGTGGCATCGTATGTCTTTTGATTTTCAAGTGTCACCTCAATTTTCTCTGCGCCTTCTACTACGTGATTGTTACTGATGATATAACCGTCTTCCGTAATGATGACGCCGGACCCCGAGGCTTCTTTGCCCTGCCCTCCAAGGTTTGGACCTTCCCCGTTTGGATCTCCAAAAAAGTATTTGAAAATCTCTTCGTTAGAACCTGTGCCTTCAGCTACCTTATAATAAGTCTTGATGTGCACAACAGCTGGTGTCACCGCTTTTGCTGCCGCTATAAAGTTCAGACCATCTGGAACCTTGGCAGACAAACTACTATCGGAAACATAATTAGAAAGGGAGTAATCTTGTCTTTGAGCAACCGTTTGAAAAACGGGTTGCTGAACAAAAAAATGATAGCCTGCCATGGCGACAACTGCTCCCAAAAACGAGGCTGCAAGTAATGAGACGAACGAGTTTTTCATCATGGTAATTTGTTTATGTTGTTGATTGAATAAATTAACGACTTAGGTTTCATAAAATTATCACAAGACAAATGATATGTCTACTTTAGTCTATAAAACCTGTCAAGCTATACCGGGAAAATCGGACCAAAGACAGCAATAAGGATTAACAAGACGGTTTGTCTGATTTTTAAGGATTTTAACTTCTTCAAAATCAAGTCACATTGTCATTCCTACTGATTTTTTTACCGAAAAAATCTTTTTTTTAAGCCAGACTATTGTTTTATGTCTCTCCAAGAAGTAATATTGCACTCCCAATAAGATTCCTCCTTAGCTCAGCTGGTTAGAGCACATGACTGTTAATCATGGGGTCCTTGGTTCGAGCCCAAGAGGGGGAGCCACTTTAGACAAGTCATCTGAAAAGATGGCTTGTCTTTTTTGTTTTACGTCTATTTTAATTGATTTTGAAGCAATTAAATCTACAAAAGAATTGATTTTTGTGGTTCGATATTTTATCCCATCAAAAATTAATTTTTCAGGATATATCGAATCAATCATTCTATGTTTTAGTTCAATTGGTGCAAGGTCGTAATAATAGACTAAATCACTTAGAAACGATATACCACTTGAAAAATGCTTTTGGAAATTTGTTTCAGCATTCTCCATGATCTCTTTTTCCTGTTTCAATTTCTCTAAATCTGTTTTTAGTTGAATTGACATTCTTTTATAATCATCTCCAGATATCACATCAGATATAAATTTGTCATCCAATTTTTTTTGCTTTTCAGTTAACGAGGTTATATTTCTAGAAAACCCTGCTATTTGACTTTCTTTACTTCCTTCCTCTTGATGATATACATCCTTTATAACTTCTTTGTACACTAATGCTATTTGCTTATCAATTTGCAGGCTACTTAGATGCACAATGAAACTACTATTAATGACTGCAGCTTCGGTTCTTTCTTTGCAGCCGTGTTGACAATGGTAGTAATCATATTTTTTGCTTCTTCCTTTTGATGAACTAGCGGTTAAAAGACAACCACACTGCTTACATATTAAGTGTCCTCGCAATGGAAACAATGGTTGATATTTAGAAGGTTTCGCTGCATTTTTATTTTTTTTCAGCAAGATATTTTGAACTCTTCCAAATAACTGTTCGTCAATAATTGCTTCATGTAGTCCTTTAACTACTTCTTCCGGTTCGTTCTTCCATTCTTCAATTTTGATAAAACCTTTATAA
>DATHPB010000086.1:0-9656 GCA_035484295.1 Cytophagaceae bacterium | reverse complement strand
TCGAAGCGAGAAATCCTTCTAATCCTGCAGTAGTAAGTGAGATCGATGGTATTGTAACGTATGGTGCAGTAAAACGTGGTAATAGAGAAGTGTTCATCGAATCAAGAGATGGTGTGAGAAAAAGATATCAAGTTTCTTTATCTAAGCACGTACTTGTTCAGGACAATGATTTCGTTCGCGCTGGTGCTCCATTAACAGATGGTGCAATCACTCCATCTGATATCTTGGCTATCAAAGGCCCAACAGCAGTACAAGAATACTTAGTGAACGAAATTCAAGAAGTATATCGTTTGCAAGGTGTGAAAATCAACGATAAACACATCGAGGTGATCGTTCGACAAATGATGCAAAAGGTTGAAATTCTTGAACCGGGTGATACAGGGTTCCTTCCTGGCCAAGTTGTAGACCGTTTCTTATTCAGAGAAGAAAACGATCAAATCTTAGATAAAAAAGTAGTGGTTGAATCCGGTGATTCTCCAAACTTAAGACCAGGTCAGATTGTAACGGCTCGTAAATTGAGAGATGAAAACTCAAGTTTGAAACGTAAAGATCTTAGCTTGGCTGTGGTAAGAGATGCTCAAGCAGCCGTTTCTCGTCCAACGCTTCAAGGTATAACTCAAGCTTCATTGGATACGACAAGCTTTATTTCAGCTGCTTCTTTCCAAGAAACAACTAAAGTGTTGAGCGAAGCTGCTATCAGAGGTAAAGCAGATTACTTGAAAGGCCTGAAAGAAAATGTAATTGTAGGACATTTGATTCCTGCAGGTACAGGCTTAAGAGAATACAATAACCTTATTGTAGGTTCTAAAGAAGAATACGATTCATTGGTATCTTCTAGAGAAGCATTCCATGCTAAAAAAGGCGAACTACAGGAAGGTTAAGAAATAACATATCAATAGGAGGGTAAAATGTGAAAGCATTTTACCCTTTTTTATCTTTTATAATTTGTTGAAAATGGCAGGCCCTAAAAAGGAAGAGTTAAATCAAAATCAGTTGAACATTGAGCTTTCAGAAGAAATGGCGGAAGGGATTTATTCCAATTTGGCTTTAATTGCTCATTCTAATTCTGAATTTGTCATTGATTTTATACGTTTAATGCCGGGGGTACCGAAAGCCAAAGTCAAATCAAGAATTGTTTTGACACCGGAGCATGCAAAACGTCTTTTAGCCGCTCTTAGCGAGAATATTCAGAAGTACGAAGAAAATTTTGGGGATATTCGTCAACACGATGAATTACCCCAGTTTCCTTTAAACTTTGGAGGTCCCATGGGAGAAGCATAAGTAATAAAAAAATAAAGTTATGGATTTGCAAAAGAAGCAGAATTGCGTACCTTTGCAGTTCCCAAAAAATGGAATATTATAAATTTAAGGAGAAATGCCTACTATTCAGCAGTTAGTAAGAAAAGGAAGAGAGAAATTAGAATTTAAGTCTAAGTCTCCTGCCTTGGATTCATGTCCTCAAAAGAGAGGCGTGTGCACTCGTGTATACACCACCACCCCTAAAAAACCAAACTCTGCACTACGTAAGGTAGCACGTGTGAGATTGTCAAATACTAGAGAGGTGAATGCTTATATCCCAGGTGAAGGTCACAATCTTCAAGAACACTCTATAGTGTTAATTAGAGGAGGAAGAGTAAAAGATCTACCAGGTGTGAGGTATCACATCGTTCGTGGAGCTTTAGATACTGCAGGAGTAAGCGGAAGATTACAAAGCCGTTCTAAATACGGAGCGAAGCGTCCTAAGGCTGGTGCTGCACCTGCTGCAAAAGGAGCTGTTAAAGGAAAGAAAAAATAACACCTGAAAACATTCCTGTTTCGAGGAAATATTTATGAGGAAATCAAAACCTAAAAAGAGATACCTAGCTCCTGATCCTAAGTTCAGTGATCCAATGGTAACACAATTTGTAAACTGCCTGATGTATGATGGCAAGAAAAGTATTGCTTACAGCATATTTTACGATGCTTGCGACTTAGTTGAAAAGAAAACTACAGAGAGTGGTGTTGAAGTATGGAAAAGGGCATTGAATAATGTTTGTCCACAAGTGGAAGTAAGAAGCCGTAGAGTGGGAGGAGCAACATTTCAAGTACCTTCGGAAGTTAGACCGGCCAGAAAAATGTCTCTAGGCATGAAATGGTTGATCAAATATACTCGTTCAAGAGGTGAAAAAACCATGATGGAAAAATTAGCTGCTGAAATCATTGCTGCTTCAAAAGGAGAAGGTGCTGCAGTTAAAAAGAAAGATGAAACACACAGAATGGCTGAAGCGAACAAAGCGTTCTCTCACTTCAGATTCTAAGATACTATTATGGCTCGCGATCTAAAATTTACAAGAAACATAGGTATTGCCGCTCACATCGATGCTGGTAAAACAACTACGACTGAGCGTATTCTTTACTATGCTGGTATCACTCATAAAATCGGAGAAGTACACGAAGGTGCTGCAACGATGGACTGGATGGCACAAGAGCAGGAAAGAGGTATTACGATTACATCTGCTGCAACCACAGTAGAGTGGAAATATAAAAACCAACCTTACCACGTAAACATCATTGATACTCCAGGTCACGTAGACTTTACTGTTGAAGTAAACAGATCTCTTCGTGTATTGGACGGATTGGTGTTTTTATTCAGTGCAGTTGATGGTGTTGAACCACAATCAGAAACTAACTGGCGTTTGGCGAATAATTACAAAGTAGCTCGTCTTGGTTTCGTAAATAAAATGGACCGTTCCGGAGCAGACTTCCTTAATGTATGTAAGCAAGTGAAGGAAATGCTAGGAAGCAATGCTGTACCTTTACAATTACCAATCGGTTCTGAAGATACGTTCAAAGGGGTGGTTGATCTGGTTTACAACAGAGCTATCGTTTGGAATGAAGCAGACAAAGGAATGACTTTCACTGAGATTCCGATTCCGGATGACATGAAAGAGGAGACTTTGGAATACAGAGAAAAATTATTGGAAGCAGTAGCAGATTACGATGAGTCTTTGATGGAAAAATTCTTCGAAGATCCTAATTCGATTTCTGTGGAAGAAATATTGAAAGCATTGCGCATGGCTGTGTTGGACATGAAAATTGTTCCAATGCTTTGCGGTTCTTCTTTCAAAAACAAAGGTGTACAAACCATGCTTGACTATGTAATGGAGTTGTTGCCTTCTCCATTGGATAGAGACAGTGTAGTTGGTATCAATCCTGATACGGATGCTGAAGTATCTCGTAAACCTACGGAAAAAGATCCTTTCTGTGCATTGGCATTCAAAATTGCAACCGATCCATTTGTAGGTCGCTTGTGTTTTGTAAGATCTTACTCTGGAACATTGGATTCTGGTTCTTACGTGTTCAATACGCGTTCTGGAAACAAAGAACGTATTTCTCGTATCTTCCAGATGCATGCCAATAAACAAAATCAAATCGATCAATTACAGTGTGGTGACATTGGAGCTGTTGTAGGTTTCAAAGACATCAAAACTGGTGACACGTTGTGTGACGAAAAAAATAAAATCGTTTTGGAATCAATGGATTTCCCAGAACCAGTTATCGGTTACGCGATCGAGCCTAAGACTCAAGCGGACATGGATAAGATGGGTATGGCCATTGCCAAGTTAGTAGAAGAGGATCCTACTTTGCACGTATCAACTGATCAGGAAACTGGTCAAACGATTTTGCGCGGAATGGGAGAGCTTCACTTGGAAATCATCATCGATCGTATGAGACGTGAGTTCAAAGTGGAAATCAACCAAGGCGCACCTCAGGTAGCGTACAAAGAAGCGCTTACTAAGAGCGTTGAACATAGAGAAGTTTACAAGAAACAATCAGGTGGTCGTGGTAAATTTGCCGATATCGTATTTGAAATCGGTCCAAGAAGTGACGACAAACTGGGTCTTGAATTCAAAAACGAAATTGTGGGTGGTGTGATTCCAAGAGAATTTATCCCTCCAATTCAAAAAGGTTTTGAAGAAGCAATGAAGAATGGAGTATTGGCAGGTTATCCTGTTGAAGCATTATCAGTTCGCTTGTTCCACGGTTCATTCCACGATGTCGATTCAGATGCTTTGTCATTCGAATTAGCAGGTCGTATGGGCTTCAAAGAAGCAGCTAAATTATGTGCTCCTAAATTGATGGAACCGATTATGTCTGTTGAAGTGGTAACTCCTGATGAGTACACAGGTCCTGTAACCGGTGATTTGAACAGAAGAAGAGGCATGATGAAAGGTATGGACACCAAACAAGGCGCTCAGGTAATCAAAGCTGATGTTCCATTGTCTGAGTTATTCGGATACGTAACTGACTTGAGAACGATCTCTTCAGGTCGTGCTTCTGCTTCGTTGACATTCTCTCATTATGAGTTTGTTCCTGCGAATATTTCAGAAACCGTTGTAGCTAAAGTTAAAGGTAAAAGTGCAGCTGTCACTAAATAAGTTATGAACCAGAAAATTAGAATAAAACTAAAATCTTACGATCACAGCCTGGTTGACAAATCGTCTGAGCGTATCGTACGTGCGGTAAAAGCTACCGGTGCAGTAGTAAGCGGTCCTATCCCTTTGCCTACTGAGAAAGAAAAATTCACAGTATTGAGATCTCCACACGTGAACAAAAAATCTAGAGATCAATATCAACTTTGTACTTACAAAAGATTGGTGGATATTTATTCTACCAGTTCCAAAACCGTAGATGCGTTGATGAAATTGGAATTACCTAGCGGCGTTGACGTTGAGATAAAAGTTTGATAATGTGCCCCTGAAGGCATAATTAAAAAGAACCAACTACAGTTGGTTCTTTTTTTGTCTCTCGAGGATTTTAAACACAGTTAAAAAATAAATTACGATAATTTGGCGTAAACTTATTTTTTACTATCTTTGCAGTCCCTTTTAGAATAAGGGGGTGTTGTATTTAAGCACTTGACTCATAAAATAATATTAAGACCATGTCTGGTTTAATAGGAAAAAAAATAGGAATGACTAGTATTTACGACGAAAACGGCAGGTTTGTACCTGTAACCGTTATCGAAGCTGGTCCATGTGTAGTAACACAAGTAAGAAAGCAAGAAACTGACGGTTATAACGCAGTACAGCTGGCTTACGGCGAAAAGAAAGAGAAAAATACTTCTAAAGCCTTAGTAGGCCACTTCAAAAAGGCAGGTACTACGCCAAAGGCTAAAGTGGCAGAATTCAAGTACTTTGAAAAGGAACTTGGATTAGGTGATACCTTGAAATTAGAAGATATTTTCGTAGAAGGAGACTTCGTGGATGTGATCGGAAAATCCAAAGGTAGAGGTTTCCAAGGTGTGGTTAAAAGACATGGTTTTGGTGGTGTTGGAGGGCAAACTCACGGACAACATAACCGTGGCCGCCACCCTGGTTCTATCGGAGCTTGTTCTTTCCCTTCAAGAGTATTCAAAGGCATGAGAATGGCTGGAAGAATGGGTTTTGCAAGAGTGAAAGTTCAAAATCTAAAAGTTGTTAAGCTGGTGGCTGACAAAAATTTGGTATTAATCAGTGGAGCGATACCAGGTGCAAATAATTCATTTGTTCTCATCGAGAAATAGTCAATAGGAATATGGAACTTTCTGTATTAAATATTAAAGGAAAAGAAACAGGTAGAAAAATTACGCTGTCTGAATCTGTATTCGGCATTGAACCGAATGACCATGCCATCTATCTTGATATTAAAAGATACATGGCTAACCAACGTCAGGGTACTCACAAGTCTAAAGAAAGAGCAGAAGTAGATTTCTCAACAAGAAAACTAAAGAAGCAAAAAGGTACAGGTGGTGCAAGAGCTGGTTCTAGAAAAGCTCCGGTTTTTGTTGGTGGTGGTACTATTTTCGGTCCTCGTCCAAGAACTTACGATATTAAAATTAATAAAAAAGTAAGAGACTTAGCTAGAAAATCAGCTTTCGCTTACAAAGCGAAAGAATCAGTGGTTTCAGTAATTGACAATCTTGATCTAAAAAGTCCTAAAACTCAGGATTTCGTCGAAATCGTTTCAAATTTATCGAAATCGAATTTGAAAACGTTGTTTATCCTTCCTGAAATCAATACAAATGCAATCCTTTCAAGCCGTAACCTGAAAAGAAGTAAGGTTGTAACGGTGGGTGATATCAATACTTACGACTTGTTGAATGCAGATCGTTTGATATTGGTAGAAGGATCTCTTTCTAAAATCGAAGAACTTCTGAATCAATAAGATCATGAGTATCATAAAAAAACCTCTAATTACTGAAAAAGGTACTGCACTGAACGAAAAAGGTGTTTACGGATTTGTAGTATCTAAAGCAGCTAATAAAGTTGAAATTAAACAGACCATCGAAAAAATGTATGGTGTAAAAGTACAGGATGTGCGCACCATGATCGCTCCTGGAAAAAAGAAGTCAAGGTTTTCTAAAGGGACATTCCTTTCTGGAAAAACAGCTTCTTACAAAAAAGCACTTGTTAAAGTTGCTGACGGCGAAGTAATTGATTTCTATAGCAGCATTTAAAGACAAATACCATGTCACTTAAGAAATTTAGACCAATAACTCCTGGTACAAGAACCAGAATCGCTCCTGGATTTGATGAAATCACAACATCTACTCCTGAGAAGTCTTTAATGACTACGATTAAAAAATCAGGTGGTAGAAACAACCAAGGTAAAATGACTATGCGCTACATTGGTGGTGGTCATAAGCAGAAATACAGAATCATTGATTTCAAAAGAGATAAGTTTGATATTCCTGCTACGGTAAAAACAATCGAATACGATCCAAACAGATCAGCTCGTATTGCTTTACTGTCTTATGCTGACGGTGAAAAAAGATATATTCTTGCCCCTGCAGGTTTGGAAGTAGGTACGAAAATCGCATCTGGTTCTACTATCGCTCCAGAAGTAGGAAATGCTTTACCGCTTGCTAATATCCCTTTGGGTACGGTAGTTCACAACATTGAATTGAAGCCTGGTAAAGGTGGAGCAATGGCTAGAAGTGCTGGAACTTACGCACAGTTAGTAGCAAGAGAAGGTAAATATGCAACATTGAAATTACCTTCAGGTGAAATGAGAATGGTATTGACTACTTGTATCGCTACAGTAGGTGTGGTATCAAACGCTGATCACATGAACATCAACTTGGGTAAAGCTGGTAGAAGTCGTTGGTTGGGTGTACGTCCAAGAACAAGGCCGGTAGCAATGAACCCGGTAGATCACCCAATGGGTGGTGGTGAAGGTAGAGCTTCCGGAGGACATCCAAGATCTAGAAAAGGATTGTATGCTAAAGGACGCAAAACCAGAAATACAAACAAGTATTCTCAAGACTTGATTGTTCAAAGAAGAGTTAACAAAAGATTAAAATAATTACAATAAGGTTGTAGTATAATTATGGCACGTTCCTTAAAAAAAGGCCCTTATATCGATTACAGACTTTCTATTAAAGTTGACGTGTTGAATAACACGGCGAAGAAAACAGTAATCAAAACTTGGTCAAGACGATCAATGATATCTCCAGATTTCGTGGGGCATACATTTGCAGTTCATAACGGTAATAAATTCATACCGGTATATGTGACAGAAAATATGGTTGGTCACAAGTTCGGTGAATTTGCTCCTACCAGAACGTTCAAAGGACACGCTGCGAAAAAGAAATAAAATTATAGCCGGATAGAATTAATATGGAAGCTACAATAAAAACAAGAAGGTCTGTCATTAAGAAGCAGAAAAAAGAAGCCGCTAAGCAAGCTGCTAAGCAGGGCGCTACTACTGCTAAATTGAACAACGTTCCTTCTTCTGATAGAAAAATGAGACTGGTTGCAGATCTTATCAGAAAAAAGAATGTCGTAGAAGCATTAGGAATCTTGAAATTCCAAGCTAAAATAGGTGCAAGAAGTCTTGAGAAATTGGTATTGGCAGCTATGGCTGACTGGCAAGTAAAAAATAGCCAAGTGAAATTGGAAGAGGCTGAACTTTACATTAAAGAAATCAATGTAAATGGCGGTCGTATGTTAAAAAGATTAAGACCAGCCCCTCAAGGTAGAGGTTACAGAGTTAGAAAAAGATCTAACCACATCACTTTATTACTAGACAGCCGTAAAGATATTTCTACTCTGCTCCCTAAAGTAGAAGTAGAAACAGCAGAAGGAGATACTAAAGGTGCTAAAGCTAAAAAAGCTCCTGCTAAAAAAGAGACAACTGCTAAAGCAGCTGCTCCAAAAAAAGAAACGAAATCAAAAGCTAAAGCATAATTTATAATGGGACAAAAAGTTAACCCAATTAGTATTCGTTTAGGTGTCATCAAAGGATGGGATTCTAGCTGGTACGGAGGTAAAACGTTCGGAGAGAAATTGGTAGAAGATGAAAACATCCGTAAGTATGTTTTCGCCAGGATCCCTAAAGGAGGTATCTCTAAAATCGTGATCGAGCGTACATTGAAACGCATTACGTTAACTATCAATACAGCTCGTCCCGGCGTTGTGATTGGTAGAGGCGGTGCTGAAGTAGACAAGATTAAAGAAGAATTGAAAAAAATCACCGGCAAAGATGTTCAAATCAACATCTTTGAAGTGAAAAGACCTGAGTTGGATGCTGTGTTGGTAGCTGATTCTATCGCTCAACAATTGAGAGCTCGTATCTCTTACCGTAGAGCAATGAAACAAGCGATTGCAGCAACGATGAGAGTAGGTGCTCAGGGGATCAAGATAAAATTAAGCGGTCGTTTGGGCGGTGCTGAAATGGCTAGAACAGAGATGTACAAAGAAGGTCGTGTACCTTTGCATACATTGCGTGCAGATATCGATTACACGATCGGTGAAGCATTGACGGTATACGGTAAGATCGGTATCAAAGTATGGATCTTCAAAGGAGAAGTTTACGGTAAGCGTGACTTGTCTCCAAACGTAGGTACACAAGCGAATGCTGCAGGTAGCGGTGCTGGCTCAGAAGCTCCTCAACAACCAGGTCAACAGCAAAGAAGAAGAAGACCAGAAGGTGGAGGAAAAGGTAATGGCCGCGGCGGAAACGGCGGCGGAAATAATAAAAGAAGCTAATAACAATTAGGATCAGTTGAATCATGTTACAGCCTAAAAGGACAACATTTAGAAAGCAACAGAAAGGCAGAACCAAAGGGGTTGCCTCTCGTGGACATAGAATCTCTTTTGGTTCATTCGGTATCAAATCATTGGAACCGGGTAGAATTACTGCGAGACAAATTGAAGCAGCTCGTATCGCGATGACAAGAGCGATGAAAAGAGAAGGTCAAGTTTGGATCAGAATATTTCCTGACAAACCAATCACTAAAAAACCTGCGGAAGTTCGTATGGGTAAAGGTAAAGGTGCTCCAGAATATTGGGTAGCTTGTGTTTTACCTGGAACAATCTTATTTGAATCAGGTGGAGTAACGATGGAAGTAGCACAGGAGTCTTTGCGACTTGCTGCTCAAAAGTTGCCAATCAGAACTAAATTTGTTGTTCGTCCTGACTACGAAGCATAATTGTTATGAAAAAGAAAGAATCACTTAAAGGACTTAGCAAACAGGATCTTCAATCCAAATTGAACGAAGCCAGTCTTGCTTTGGAAAAGTTGAAATTTGCTCATGCAGTTTCTCCTATTGAAAATCCAGCGCAAATCCGTTACGCAAAAAAATCTGTTGCTAGGCTTAAAACAGAATTAACTTCTAAGTAAGCCACAACTGT
>DATHPB010000085.1:0-6864 GCA_035484295.1 Cytophagaceae bacterium | reverse complement strand
GTTTTTGATAGGGATAGGTTGATTGCGCAAGTTCTTCCAAGTATGCATATATTCTTTTGCGTGTTCAGCTTGCGTAATGCTATAATCTGCATTTTCAAAATATGCCTTTTCCAATTTTTTAAAATAGGAAAATAAAAATTTATACACCGGATTCTTAAGATTCCATAATCCTCCTTGTACTCTTTCATCAACCCATAATCCTCTTGTATCAAAAACAAACTTTACGTTTTTTTTCCTTTTTAAATACAAACCTATCATTGCAACAATGTAACTCCTGCAATGTACAAGGCTAAAATTATACTCTTTATGTAAGCGAATAGCTGTTCTCCTAATTCTTAGAATATCCCATACCGTCGACAGCATTGGAGGCTTTTTGGTATAAGACAATGGATACCACTGAATACCTGATTGATTGAACAAAGTATGAAGTTCTTCTTCATATTTTTCATACCTGTCTTTTTTTTCACAACTTATAATAAAAAAAGAATACCCTTGCGTAGATAATTTCAGAATATAGGGAATGACTTGTGATCTTCCAATTACATCTGTTAAGCCGTCATAAGTCAAATACAAAACATTCTTTGACATCTTTCTACTGTTTACTTAATTCGTTATTTACAACCTCTCCCAAGTACTTGCTGTATACAATAGAACCTGCAGTATTCAAGTGGCCTGCATTGGCAAATAATTTTGTATCCTGGCATAATTCCAATGCATCGTGTCGAAGGAATTTTACCTGATAAGTATCGGAAATTTCCTGAAATCTCTTCAATACAGCTTCCGCATTGGGTGTATTATTTCTGATTAAATGTTTATACTCCGGCAGATATACCAGTAAAACTTTTATGGAATCTTTTTTACAAGCTTCTATCATTTCTTTCAACAACTCTACACTGCCTGTCGATACAACAGCATCTTCCTTTGGTGGTAACTGAAGTGAAGAATGAATAGTCTTTTTGCCATTGGAAAGAAAACCTTTGTACTGAAAGTTTCCTGCATCAATCTCTGTTTGATGCATCATGCCTTTGATGCAATTGTTTCTGGTATAGTCGTCGTAATCCGACATGCGAAGAAACGGTAAGAACCTGTGCAGACTGGTACGATGACCATACTCATCAAGACCTTTGCTTATGACATTGTTTTCAAGGTAAGGGAAGTATTGTGTATGATTAAAAAAACCACGTCTCAAATCAAACTCAAACAAATTGACAGAGAGAATCAACAGCTTGGGTTTAGGATGGTTTTGCAAATACGCATCCCAAATGATTTTAAATTCATTGATACGCCCCCCTTCAATACCAAGGTTGTAGGAATTGCAGCCCGCCACCGAATCTACATAATAGGGATTAATACCAGTATGTGTTTTGGATGAACCCAAAAACAATACATCAAATGGTAAATGACCCAATATGATCTCATCCAAACGTTCTTTCTTATGGACATTGTATTTTTCCAACTGATGATCAGCTATCAAAAAAATTCCTTGGCAGCATATTCCGCTTACAACCAGAACAATCAAGATTTTTGCTAAATGGTTCATACTAAAATTGGAAATAGATAAAGCTGTTGTGATTGAAAACCCCCAAGGATATAATACATATCAACAAGAAAGATGAAAAGAGAATATCTTGTACAGGTTTCTCATTCATTTCATATAAACTGTAGGAGACTTTGCCTTCTACTACAAACATAAATCCGATCATGACAGCAGCAATCATGAAGCTGGTTGCACCAAATTCAACCATGTTGGTATTGATCACTAAAGATTGAAAAGCCGTAGAGTCAAAACTGAACAACCTGTGAAATACCACACACACATCGTGCATGGAATCTGCCCGGAAAAATACCCAGGAAAGAAAGACGAAAACGAGTGTAAAGAGCATGCTGAATTTCCCATACCAATTAGCGTTCATTTTCTTCATGATTTTTTTCCTACTTTTCTTGGTGAGTATTTCATACGCGATGGCGAATCCATGCAATACACCAAAAATAACAAATGTCCAACCCGCACCATGCCATAGTCCGCTGATGAAAAATGTAACAAGCACACTGAATACAATCGCATAGTTTCCGTAATTTCTCAGCACAATAGAAACGGGGGAATACAAATAGTCATTGAACCAAGACGAAAGCGAGATGTGCCAACGTCTCCAGAACTCTCCGACATTTGTACTAATGAATGGTCGGTCAAAATTTTTCATCAAATCAAAACCCATAGTTTTCGCAGACCCCAGCGCAATATCCGAATAACCGGAAAAGTCACAATAGATTTGTATACCAAAAAGTACAATAGCCAATAAAATATTGTGCCACCCGAATTGATCCGGATGATCGTAAATAGCATCTACATATACCGCTATACGATCTGCTATAACCAATTTCTTAAAGAATCCCCAAAGCATAAGTCTCAACCCTGCTAACAAATTGGAAGATTGAAAAGTATGCTCTTCATGAAATTGGTGCAACACATTTTGAGGACGCTCAATAGGTCCTGCCACCAATTGCGGATAAAACATCACATACAGTGAATAAATACCAAAATGTCTTTCTGCTTTTTGATTTCCCCTGTATACTTCTATCGTATAGCTCATCGCCTGAAAAGTATGAAAAGACAAACCGATCGGTAATAAAATAGATAAGTAAGGAAGATTCTCCGGAGTGATATTGATGTGCAAGCTTTGAAATACAAAAGCAAGATTGTCAAGAAAGAAATTGTAATACTTGAATACGCACAATATTCCAATATTGGCAACAATGCTTGCTAACAAATAGCGCTTGCGCCATACACCTTCTGACTTTTCAATCCATATACCGGCATAGTAATCTATTATGATAGTAAAAAACAAGATCAAAATGTAAACCGGCACAAAAAACATGTAAAAAAAACAGCTTGCCACCAGTAGATGAAACCATCTGAATTTGAAAGGCAGTAGATAATACAGTAATGTGACTACTGGGAAAAAAACAAGAAACTCAATCGAATTAAACAACATCTTTTTTACTTTTCAATTAGTTCAATTAAAGAGCCATCCGGTAAGTACAAGAAAGCGCACCGTTTTCCTTGAAACGCTTCCGAATAAAAGGTATTGAGATGCTTGCTGTATTGTTCAGTCAATGATACGATGTCCTGATCAAAATTTTCCGTCAGGTAAGCGACATGGTAATAACGCACGTTCTTTTTTAGCAACCTTGCCACCACTGAGTCCTCACTGGAAGGTTCGATTAACTCCAAAAAAACATTTGGTGCCGTTTCTACAAAGCAGACCTTCACCCCCTGGCTAGAGACATCAACAACCGACGAAACTTTATCTTCTCCAAAGATCGTACGGTACAGGTCAATCGATTCTTTGATACTTTCAACCAAACAGCCCGTATGATGAAGCTCCCATTTCATTAGTTCGTCTTTTTAACAATTGCATCACACATGTCTCCAATATTTTTGAAACCGTGTATTTCCGCAGAAGTAAAACGGATCTTGAATTTTTTCTCTACTGCGACTACCAATTGTATATGAGAAAGAGAATCCCACTCTTCCACATCATTGGCGGTTGTTTCCTCCGTTAACTTGATATTTTCATTGTCCAGTTCGTCGATAAAAATTTCATTGAGGAACCCTAACACTTCTTTCTTTTCCATATGTAAAGTACCGTTATTCAAATAGCAGTAACCGATTACGCCTTTGATTTCTGTATGTAAACTTCAAATTTACTATAATTTCCAACATTCAATTGCCAATGGTTCTCTTTTTCCAGGGCATCAAACCCCAGTTTTTTATAATGATCGGCCACCATGCTATTTTTAGCTGTTGGAATGTATTCTGCTTCTATCCATTCAAATCCATTTTTCCTGGCTGCATCAACGATTGTGTTCAACACAAATTTCTCCATTCCTCTTTTCAGCACCCTGCAACTCATCAGCCAATTATCGATCGTCAATGTTTTATCCTTTACCTTCTTCAACACCACAACACTGATCAAGCCATATTGTCCGTACTTGTCTTCTAAATGATAGGAAAAAGTAAGTGCATTTTTATCGTTCATGAGCATTTCAACATCCGATTCGGAGTAGCGAATGGTACGCAAATTGAATTGATTAGATCTCTGCGTCAATTGAGCAACACGTGGAATGCTAAACTTGTCAAATGAATTGACTTCGGAAACCATCTCTAAACTTCGAAGGAATTCCTCTTCATTGGTAAAGCCTTTTTTGATGACCGCACGTTTGGCATCTTCCTGGTATTGCTTCGTTCTTTTTTCATCTTCTGCAGAAAGAGCAGAGATTTCAAACAGATTTAATGACTGCAGATACAATAAATATTCTGCTGGATCTTCTGGGAGATCAGGCACGGTAATGCTTGGGATCTCCTTCTTTACAAATTCTCGTTCAAATGGATTATCATCCAAAAACACCATGCTATCAAATCCTATATTCAGTATAGCTTGTATCGCTCTGATATTATCTGCCTTGGTTTCCCAATTAGCCATGAACACAGAAATGTCATCCATCTTCAGAATCATGTCTGGATATTTTTCGAAAGGTTCTCTTGCTACGTCTTCATTGTTTTTACTACACACACAAACAATAATTCCTCTTTGCTTTAACTGAATTACCCAATACTGTAGTTGGATAAAGGCCTTACCAATTCCTAGATCGCCAATCTGGATGTTTTCAATACCATCGTCACCAATTATGCCTCCCCAAGTTGTATTGTCTAAATCCAAGATAATGCATTTATGAAAACTTCCTCTTGCAGACAACATGATGTCACTCATGTTTTTTACAAGTAATGGCAAAAAATCGAGACTGAACGTGAGGTTTGAGTTGATGTATAAAGTAGCACTAAAAACGCTTTGCTTCCCAAGTAAAGCAGATAGAACACTCACATCACAGATAGAAAGATTTCCAAACATGATGGCCATATTCATCAATTCCAGATTGATCTTCCTTATTTGATAAAGAAAAGAGTAATCAATGTTATTGGCATAGTTTCCGTAAATACCATCTAAACTTTCTGGAAAGTTGAGGTAAATAATTCGACAAGACGCATGTCTATTGACAGATGAAAAAAGGCTTTCCAAATGTTGAATGAATGTTGAAGCAAATTGAGCTTTGTCCAACTTATCTGTTTTATAAAAATTTTGCTGTAATTTTTCCAAAGAATTATAAACGATGATAAAGTCAGGATTAAACTCATACGTTTCAGAAGCGGGATCTAGCAGCTGTCTATCGATTTGATCGAAATCAGCTTCCCGGATATTGTAATTTATATTTTGCAAAAAGCCATATCCTTTCAGAGCCTGTGCTAAAAGTTGTGTCGGAGCATCTCCTAATACACATACTTTTACCTCAGGAAATTTGTCAAAGTCTTTTTTCAGATTTTTCTTCAAATCACTAAAGGTCCATTTGCTATCTGCTTTCATCATCATTTTTGTAAGTATGCTTTCAGGCAAGCAATGGCATAGGCTCCGCTCTTTCCTTCAAGACTTGTTCCTAAAACGGCATTGTAATATTGAACCACCGCATTGACATTTTTTTTCGATACAGTATTCTCTTTAATGTAGGCAAAAAGATCCTCTTTATTGACTAGCTTTTCAAGTAATTTTTTTTCTACAAATCCATAGTAGTCGTTATCTACTTTAGAATCTGCTGTAAGCGGAAAATAACAAGCTACGACATTGACATAACAAGCCTCCAGATGAATCGTGCTGTCGCCAGCAATGATCATGTCCTGCTTCATCAAAAAATCATACGTTTTCTCCTGATGAAAAACAGAAATGACAACATCCGGGAATAAAGCCGAGATGTTAAAATTTCTACGATCGGATGGGTGCTGACGAAACGACAACATCAAATCAGGAAATTTACTTTTGATGGATTCGATCAAAGCAATCGTGAAGGAAACATCGTCTACATCATTCACACAAAGCCCTATCTTTTTCACCGTTGCCGAGTGATTTTTGTGCGAGACGTATTCATCTAGCCTAGGCACACCAATCAATTTCACTTCAGAATTTACAGACCCACTTAATTTATATTGATCCAGCATGTTTTCTCCCTCGAGTAAACTCAGGCCATAAGAAAGCGGAGGGAAATGATAACTGGTTGCTCCATGAGAAAGATAAATTGTCTTAATGCCTAGGCTTTTTGCCGCAAGAAACAATGCTCTTGGAAAAGGTGAATGATCATTGGCAAATGTTATGCTTTCCGGACGGTGTTTCTTCAAGTACCGTAGCGAAAGGCTATAAATACCCAGCGTTGGTACCATGATGTGAAAATTATCCCATACCGTCTTAGGGTATTTTCTCCACAAGAGAAAAAACAAAACCGGAGAAAATAAGCTGTACACCATTCGTAACGGATAATGCAGCACGATCGTGTTCGGCACTTGCATTTTGTAGGTACTAACAAAAACAGAATCGGCAATTCCTTTCTGTACAACCTTCAAGCTCTCTACATTGTTTTCATGAATGACGAAGAACCAATGCTTTGCCTTATGCAATTCACCTGAATAATCGGTGTATGACCCTTTGAATAAATTTCTAGCACTCGACACCAAAGCGGTCAGCAACATCTTACACTTTACGGCAAATGGCCTGCTTCCTTCTATCGTAGCGTTGTCGTACTTGATGTAGATATGAAAGATGTCGCAATATGTACGAACGAGTGATGAGAGCATGACCGCTTATTTTTTATTCCGAATCAGTTTTGCAGGAACTCCTCCAACGATCGCGTTTGCAGGCACATCTTGCGTCAATATGCTGTTTGCACCGATCACCGCATTGTCGCCAATGGTTACACCAGGATTGATGAACACATTAGCGCCTATCCACACGTAATCTCCTATGATTATATCTCCTTCTTTTT
>DATHPB010000084.1:0-9508 GCA_035484295.1 Cytophagaceae bacterium | reverse complement strand
ATAAAATCAACGACTGGAGATTGGGAGAACGTTACGGCCATTCCATGGTGAATGACTTCAAGTGCGGTACAGTAGCATGGACAGACTGGAATATTCTTCTCGATCAAACGGGAGGACCCAATCACGTCGGTAATTTTTGTTTCTCCCCTATTCACGCCGACACGCAAACAGGCAAATTATATTATACCAACAGCTATTACTACATCGGTCATTTTTCCAAATTTATTCATCCCGGGGCTAAACGCATCGTCAGTTCAGCCAATCGTGACATTTTGCAAACCACCGCCTTCCTCAATGAAGACGGAAAAATTGTGGTGGTGGTCGTTAACACTACGGATACCACATTACCTTATCGCTTATGGATCGAGGGACAAGCAGCAGAAACCACTAGTCCTGCACATTCCATCATGACCTTGATATTTTAGCATACCTGGACCTTTAAATCTTGTACCGATTTAAAGGTCCAGGTATGCTAAAAAAACCGGTATCCAATCCATTTTCCTTAGATTGTTACTTATCGGGTTTTATCCTTTTTTTGATTTTAATGCCATTTTAATGGAATTTTAATCCCATAATCAGCCATCTGGTTAAACTTTTCCCTTTTATTTGATCCAAGACTCGTAACTAAATAAAACATCATCAACCTAACTTTTAGAAAATGAAAAAGACTTTAGTGAAAATTTCGATGCTGTGTTTATGCGCCGGCTTGATCTTTACAGCTTGCAAGAAGAAAACTGACGAAACACCTGCTGCCGACACGACTCAGCAAACCAACGGTGGAGATGACACCAGAGCTCAAAACGAAAGCGATGCAGCAGCCAGTGATGCGGAAACAGCCATGACTACTTCAAATTCTACCATGAGATCGGAAAGTACCATCATTAACAATTCGACTATCGGTGCGAATATTGACACCAGTTCAGCAAACGCTTCAGTAAAAACACTGGTGATTACCTACGATGGAATTAGCCATATCGGTGGACGTGTAAGAACAGGTTCTATTTCTGTTGCACTCACTACAGGTTCTCATTGGAAAGCCGCTGGTTCTGTGATTACACTGACATTCAATAATTACAAGGCAACCCGACTTTCTGATGGCAAATCGATTACGTTAAACGGAACGAAAACCATTACGAACGTAAGCGGTGGACTTATTACTACTATGATTGTGGGTGACAGCTTAGTGCGCACCGTAGCCAGTACAAACATGTCGTTCACGTTTGACGATGGAACACAAAGAACCTGGAATATCTCCCGTACTAGGGCTATCACTAAACAGTCTTCTACAGGCTATACCCTTTACATCATGGGAACAGGGAGTGCCGGTGGCTATAATAATGTAGCTGCATGGGGTACTACTCGTCTGGGCCTACCTTTCTATTCCATCATCAACCAAGCGATTGTATGGAATACCGCTAAATGCTTGTATGCTCCTATATCCGGAAGCAGAACGATACAAGGCATAACAAGAGCATTGACCATCACTTATGGTGTAGATGAACAAGGCAATGCAGTAACTTCTGCAACTTGTCCTTATGGTGTAAGACTTAACTGGACGAAAGCTGATCAAACAGCTCAAACAGCAGTGCTCGTTTACTAGTAATCATTCACTATCCATAAAAAGGCCGGTATAAAAACCGGCCTTTTTTATTATTGAGGATCATGCATTAAGCATTCATTTCGATTTTTGAAATACCCTTTTTCTATGTTCTGCTCCCCACTTTCCAATTTCCATGATCACTTTTTCCAATGTTCTTCCATATGGGGTGATTTCATATTCTACCGTAATCGGTTTCGTATCACACACCGTTCTTTTGACCAGTTCATTCAACTCCAGGTCTTGTAACTCTTTCGATAACATCTTCGCAGCAATGCCCTCCACTTCTCTCTGCAAATCCATGAAACGAAGCGTTCCTTTTCGCATCAAGGTACCGATGATTTCTATTTTCCATTTACCGGATAAAAGTTCCATCGTGTCCCTGATCGCCATCAGCTTTGGAGCACAATCGCTGTGTGTTTCTTTTACTATTTTTTTTCTCATATTAGACTAACGATTCATCCTAATGTACAGCATAGCTTGTCCATTACTAAATCAGTTTCCTAAAGGAAACTAGTTACTTATTGTAAACCCATAACAAAAGTAAAGTAAATGTATTTACTTTTGGTTCATCTTCAACATAAAAAAACAAGCCAATGAAAGCACAGAAAATTACGTATTGGATCACGACCGGTATTTTTTCCGCGATGATGTTGTTATCCGCATTCATGTATCTCACGTCGGATGAAATAAAGGCTAACTTTATTAAAATAGGTTTCCCTTCTTTTTTCCGGGTGGAACTGGCTGTCGCTAAGTTCATAGGTGCTCTTGTGCTCTTAGTACCCATGATACCAAGCAGAATAAAAGAATGGGCCTACGCCGGATTCGGTATTACCCTTGTATCGGCCTTCATTGCACATACCTCTATTGGTGATCCGGCCGGGGCATGCATCATGCCACTGGTGATGTTCGTGGTATTGGCAACCTCTTATATAACCTATCATCGTTTGAATGGGAACAAACTATAACCCATGATCTTTATTTTTCCACTAAAAAAAATCAGCACAGGTAAATACCTATGCTGATTTTTTTTATCATGGCTTATGGGATGTAAAAGAAACGAGCATCTAAATAGCAATGATCATTTCTTTTTTCGCAATGCCTCCATGATCTCTCCTGTCAGCAAGCCGCTTCCTCCGCCGTAATGCTGTAAAATAACAACCTCAGGATCCTGACCAATAAACGACGTGCGAAGGTATTGTTCAGACAACTCTTCAATTCCTCCTCCCAACAGCACAATTTGATACCTGCGTTGTTGAAACAAAGCAATCGCTTCTTCGTCGGTCTCGGCTCCGTATGCCTGCCAGTCTTTGTTTTGATTGATCAAACGCAGTACAGTAGCCAATATTTCAGCATGGCGTCCGATAACGAGAATAGATACACCCATTACTCCAGCCGTTTAGTAAATTCAGCCAATGCTTTGCGTTGACGACTTTGCGTTTCTCTGATACGCAAGATCTCTTCCAGTTTATCCGGGATATCAAGATAGCCCAGAGCAATGACACACGCAATATCTTGATCTTCCTTCAGATTCAACACCGCATGAAGTTTCTCCAAATCAAAACCACCCATCGGATGTCCATAGATATTCATAGACACTGCTTGCAATAGCAAATTCGCATTGGCCATTCCTACATCATGCATGGCCGTTCTGTTGTCTTTCTGCGTTGCCGTATAGTTCTTTTGAACGATCGTTGCCATCAACACACCCGCATCCTTTGCCCATGAGGCATTGAAAGGGGCCAAACAGCTTTTGATCGTTTCGTATCCTTCCGTACCGCGGTGTGCATAAATATACTGCCAGGGTTGTTCATTGTTTGCACTCGCTGCCCATGAAGCGGCTTCCAACAATGTATCCAGATCTTCCTGTTCTATTTCTTCCTGGAAAAAAGAACGAGGACTCCAACGGTTTTTAATCAGGTCGATGACCGGATGATGCGTAGTAGCTTTTTTTACAGAATGCATACCTCAATCAGTTCAAAGTCATTGGAACTTCCATCAACAAGAACTTCGCATCAGAAACCGCTTTGATGTGGATGCTCTCAACGTCCCATATACCCATGCCATCTCGAGTGTTCAACGCATTGCCGTTGATTTCCACATCACCGCTCAAGATAAAGGCATAGACACCATTGCCTTGTTTTTTTATTTTATAATCAGCAGCAAAGTCCTTATCAAAATCAGCCAGATGAAACCAGGCATCCTGATGAATCCATACACCTTCATCGTCTGGATTAGGAGACAGGATTTGTTGCAACTTGTTGTGACGATCACTTTCATTCAAGGTGATTTGATCGTATCTCGGTGTTACATTTTTCTTATTAGGGAAAACCCAAATCTGCAAAAACTTAGTGAGCTGATCCTGGTTCTTGTTGTACTCACTATGGTAAATGCCTGTACCTGCACTCATCACTTGAATGTCTCCTTTCTTAATGACAGCGGTATTGCCCATGCTGTCTTTATGTTCCAGGTCTCCTTCCAATGGAATGGAAATGATCTCCATGTTATCGTGCGGATGTTTTCCAAAACCCATGCCCGGATCGACACGGTCATCGTTCAACACACGCAACACTCCGAAGTTCATGCGTTCCGGATTGTAATAATTGGCAAAACTAAAACTATGGTGACTGTCCAACCATCCATGGTTGGCATGTCCTCGCGTTTCCGCTTTATGTATCACTGTATTGGCCATGATTTTTGATTGAGTATTTGGTATATGATTAAATCCTATCGGTTCAAGAGCTTTGGTTGCGTCGTTTTCTTTTTTTGCCACGCCACCCAGTGCGGATGCAGACACCAGCAGGCTTGTACCTAATAATCCTTTTTTGAGAAAATCCTTTCTGTCCATGAGTTTCGACGATTAGTATGTACAAATATACTGCCTGCTCCGAAGCAAAACATTAAACTAGATTAAGAAAAAGGATCTTGCTTCTTCAGGTTTTTCGTCCTGATTTTACTGAGAAATTCAGGAGAAATACCCAGGTAAGCGGCAATCAGATGTTGCGGTACACGTTGAGGAATACTCGGATATTTTTTTACAAACTCTACATAACGGGCCTCTGCCGATTTAGCGATATTGGAAATGAGTCTGTTCATCATCGTTTCGTGCGTACGTTGCACCATCAAACGAAACAAGCGTTCAAATGCCGGAACTTTTTTGAACAATTTCTCTTTAGACGCATAATCAATCAAGAGCAATTCGCATTCTTCTACCGTTTCAATGTACAACTGTGCAGGTTTTTGTTGTGAAAAACTAGCCAGGTCACTGATCCACCAATCTTCTATGGCAAACAACAGATCTACTTCGAATCCATTTTCATCCACATAATAAGTGCGCACACAACCTTTAATGATATACGCTTCAAAGTCACAAACCTGACCCGCTTCTAGCAACAGCGTTTTCTTTTTTATTTTTTTATGTGTCAATAAAGAATGAAAATATTCTTGTTCCTCCGGTTCAAGTCGAATACATTTCGACACGTAGTCATCAATACCTTTATACATGATGATTTAAATTTAAGACCATGATGTTTTATTGTAAAAGTCACTATCCCTCGTTCTACACCTTCCATCAATCTATAAATTCCAGGTAATAAATCTTAAATTCAAGCTCCCAATCAAAAACAAAGTAGACGGTTGAAGTTTTAAAATATTGGAATTTATTCATTTTTTGGCGCTTGTTATTTCATATGACTTCAACCAGGGTGTGATATACAGATAGGCATTTTTAAATATAAACTCGATTTCCACTTCTTTTTTATCTTTCAATGTTTATACATCAGTCATTTTTTTGATGCGATGTAAACGTATATAAGCTATTAGGAGCATTTTAGTAAAATAATAGACGTAATAAAATAGAACTTAATAAAGAAAAACTATTATTAAAAAATGGTATTGGATTAAACTATTACCATTAAAACAGGTCTAAATGAGGTAATTAGCAATGAATTAATGTCATAATATTAAAAATCGTCAAATAAAGGGCATTTATCATAACTAACTCATAATATGAATATTAATAAAATATATACAGAAGTAATATGTGTATGAAAAATTATAAAATATAACTATATTTAGTTATATTATAATTTTACTATGAAAATAATATATTTTATGTGATATTTAAGTGCTACTCAAGAAAAATAATAAGCTGAATGAAAAAGACTCCTATCTTATTTGCTTACCTCTTCTTGTTCTTCACTCTTTTCATGGAGAGACCAATCTATGCTCAGTTACCTACTAATGTATTGGTAGGTTATCACGAAAACTGGGGCTCTTTAAAACTAACTCAAGCACATCCAAACTATAATGTGATCTGTCTTGCCTTTGCCTTGCCGGTCAATTATCCGAGTGTAGGCTATGATCTCCGTTATGCATTGCCTCCTGCCTATTCCACTGTCGCGCAAATGATGGCGGACATTGACATCCTTCATTCACAGGGAAAGGTCGTGCTGTTGAGTATTGGAGGAGCAACCGGTCCGATCATGCTCAATTCTGCTGCAGAACAAACCACCTTTGAAAATTCCATTACCAATATCTTTACCACTTACGGAAATAAAATAGATGGTCTCGACATGGACCTCGAAACCAGTTCCATGGCATTCGGTTCTACCTGGACCATGACTAGCCCTGCCGCGGGACAAACACGTATGGTTAATGCTATTCAAAATGTCATGGCAACATATCTTGCGACCAATGGTAAAAAAATGTTATTGACCATGGCACCGGAAACCATCTACCTGATGGGTGGACTTTCTACTTATCAGGTAGCCAATACGAATGGTGGTGCCTTTCTCCCGATTTTAGACGGTCTAAGAAATGATTTTGATTTGCTGCACATGCAACTCTACAATGCCGGTGGTGCCAGCGGTGGAGTGATTGCATGGAACGGCACCATCTATTACGATACAGGCAATATCGATTTTGCCTTGTCCATGAATGAATCTGTCATCAAAGGATTTACTTGCGTATCCGGTAAGGGAACATTTGCAGGGATTCCTTCTACTAAAGTAGCCTTCGGTCTTCCTGCCACATCCGCAGCTTCAACAGCTGGTACTGGTTATGTAACGCCTGCCAAGATCTGTTTGGCTGTCCAGTATTTTAAAGGTACAATCACCAAAGCCGCTGCCGGTGCGACATATACGATGACTGCTGCATATCCTGGCATGAAAGGATTAATGACCTGGTCCATCGACGAAGATTACACCAGTGTAAACGGACAATGGAACTTCGCCAACGGTTATACTTGTGCATTTCCTTTACCCGTAGAATTTACTTCTTTCAACATCGTACAAGAAACACAAGGTATACAATTGACCTGGCAAACCGCTTCTGAACAAAATGCAGATCATTTCAGTGTGCAGCGATCAACCGATGGAACGGAGTTCATCGACATTACCAATGTACCGGCCTATGGAAACTCCAACAGCCTACGTACTTACAATTACGTCGATCCAATATCCAGCAGCGGAACCCTGTATTATAGAATCAAAGAAACAGACATCGATGGAAAGACAACATTCACTTCTATAAAAGCTGTGCATTTGAAATCCCTCAATGTTGATATTTATCCTAATCCATCCAACGGATCCTTTACTCTCCGCACTGATCAGACTGTATCGGTAACCTTGCAAAACATGGAAGGCATTACCGTTTCTTCTTTCAATTTTAATCCTGAAGAATATTCCAAAACGTTTGGCTCTGCATTAACTGCAGGTATTTATATTCTATCCGTACAGGCAGAAGGCAAGATAGACCGTATTCGTTTGGTAAAAGAATAAGCACGACTGCATCACTCCCAATAAAAAAAGCCACTTAAACAGTGGCTTTTTTTATTGGGTCAACAGGATCTTTTATTTCAACCCTTCCGCGTATTTTCTAAAAAATTCGACCAGAATACAATCAAAAAATGCCCTGTTAAACCAAACCGTCCGCTTCTTCGATCAAATGCCCCTTTGCTTGTTTATCAATCTAATGTTACTACACTTTTTAATTAAAATGGATTATTTACTTTTAGGTAGATCATCTCAAACAACTGCATTATGGTATACGATACTGTTAATACTGCAACACAAAATCCATTTGCTATAGCAAACGGAAACCAATTGTTCATTGATCATTATGCCCTGGAGGATTTACCCAATCAGGAACTGATCAATTATTTCGTAAGCCTGATTGATGAGACCTTTCCCTATCGAAACGAAGGGAAGAATATGATCTATAATACCTCCATATTCATCCTCACGCAGTCGCTGGATCTTAATTTATACGAAGACAGAACAAAAGCATTTGTGAGAATTTACGATGTGCTGCAGCCCTTATTGAAAAAAGCATAACAGCACCGTCCTACTTCATTATTTCTTCAGGTGCAAAGAAATGTTTTAACGTATGCAGTTTACCATCGTGAAACAAGACATTGTACGCTGCTGCAGCCAGCAACATGCTCAAAGGAGGAACAATCATGTACAAAGGCCAAAAGCTCCATATACCGGAAGGTATAGCAGAGGCAAGGGTACGTGCAGGATTCATACTGAAACCGGAAAGCGGAGATTCATAGGTTACAAAACACAGGATCAACAAGCCGGTAATAGCACCGGTATATTTTTGCAGGCTTTCATTGTTCGAACTGATCAGTGTGACAAACATCATCTGGAAAGCAATGATCGTCTCTCCTATCAGAGCGTTTACCCATTCATCGTGAGGAGGAACAGTCACGACATAATTGACAGAAGGGTGTGCCATGTAATCAGGCAACAACAATACAATCATTAACACCCCCAGCGTACCTCCTAACGTTTGACTCACGATATAGAAAGGAACATCCTTCGCCGGAATTTTTTTCAGCAACCACATGGTCAACGTCACTGCAGGATTCATGTGCGGACCTGATTTTTTTCCCCAGGGAGAATAAATCAAGGCAACCGCAGTAGCTCCCATGGCCAAGCCGATAAATAACCTGCGGATAAAATCAGACGGTATAAGCTGAACAAAGGGTAGCTGAGGATGCTGAAATAAAATAGTAAAGACGGCAGCCGATACCATGAACATGCCAAGGCAAAAGGCTTCTATAAGATAGAGCTTGTAATTTTCTTTGATTGTAAGAATTGTTTTGTTCATGTCAGTATTAATCAAAAAGATTTATTCATGACAACCGGTATGTGATGTAGTGAAGTCAACTTATATTCTACCGGTCACTTGCTGTCCACTGCTTTTTATTATTTCAACTGATTCAAAAGATGTTCTCCTACCCTGATCGCATTGGCGATGATGGTCAAGGAAGGATTTACAGCGCTGGCCGATACAAAGAAGCTACCATCTACGACGTACACATTGTCTAAGTCGTGTGTTTTACAATTCACATCCAGCACACTCGTAGCGGGATCATTACCGAATCTTAGCGTACCATTTTGATGCGCCAATCCTGACAACGGAATGTCCTGACTGATATTCAAATTGTAATCCAATACCGAATCGTACATGTCCGATTCATTCAATAAGGTTTTCCATCGTTTGATCAGGTGATGAAAAGAGGTTGTATTGTTCGCCGTATACTGCACGTGAATTTCTTCTCCTTTCAGCAATACCCTGTTTTCCGGTGAAGGTAAGTCTTCTGAAGTCAGCCACCAGGCAATGGAATGCGAAGCCATGGTATCCAATACAAACTCCGGTGTAAATGCAGGAGCATCCGACGCAAGCATATTGCCGTTTGCTTTACCCATCATTTGTACATGCCCCATCGGAAAAGGATACTCTTTATCGCCCCAATAAAAATCACTGACCGCCAACGTTTTTTGAAAGACGTTGGTATTCTTGTTCCTACTGATAGCAAGCACTACCGCATTTTGATGCTTCATTAGATTTCTTCCCAACTGATCAGAGGAATTGGCCAGGCCGTTGGGATGCTTGGCATTG
>DATHPB010000083.1:0-9406 GCA_035484295.1 Cytophagaceae bacterium | reverse complement strand
TTAGTTTATTCAAAGAAAACGAAAACGTTTTTCCGGAAAATGTCAATTGTTCATTTTGCACTTTTTGTCCCATGCCTTCGAAGGCATAATGAGCCGGTATTTTATGAGAACGGATTCTTCCATTGTAAGTACCAGGGGCCTGTTGCAGATTAACCAAACCGTCGTATCCGTCGTAAGTATCAATGACTACGGGCTCTCCTGTGTATTTATTAAACACTTTAAATTCCTGCACGTGGGTAATACCATCTGAAGTAGTTGTCACTGATTTTTCAATGGCTGTAATGGATATTGCTTTATTAAATACAGCAGAACGGAACTCTTTTAAAGAATAGCCAATATATCCCATTCCAGAGAATTGAGGCAGAATAACCGGAGGAGGGAAATCAAATCCTACGGATGCGTCAAACTGCATACACATACCAATGTATTCGTCCTGCGCATGTCTGCTTTCAAAAGTTACCGTTTCTTCTTTTCCTATGTAGTCCGGAGTAATCGTACCGCTGCGATCCATCACGTTCACCTTGTCTTCCAAACCATAGTATTCATGTATTTCAGAAAAAGTATACTTATCGTCTTGATGTGTCGACAAATCATAACTGCCTTTATACATTTTTACTGATTTCAGTTTCCCATGCATGTCATTCATCAAAAACTCATAAGACTGTGCCGCCGCCCTGCGGTCTACATCTACCGATACGATGATGGCAGGGATATTGTATTTATCCGGTTCCGGTGAGCGAACCGATGAGTTCTTTGCTTTGAATGGAAAATCGTTGCATGTAGCGTATTCCGTGATTTTATAACCAGTATTGGATTTCCCGCTGTGAATGTTTTGCGTGATGATCCTGCTGTAACCGATCGAAGCGGAAGGCAATAGCTGCTCGCCTAAAGGACCTTCAAAGCATTCACGGTCAACACCAGACATCATTTTCTGTTTCCAGGTCGGATCATTTCTTTGCACAATAGAACGTACCAATGCATTTTCCTCGTGCATAGCTGTCGGTTCATTGGTGGCTACTCCACTGCTTAATCCATCTTCTCCCTGGTAGATATATTCCGTACCGTAAAGTACTTCGTCACGATCCTTCGTTCCTGAAGCAGCTTCTATTCCCTGATCATACATCAATATTCTTTTTACCCTGGCCCCACCGCCTTTTTTCACCTTAAATACCGGCACCCTTAAATAAGAATGGGTCAAAGACATGGAAGGACAAGCTGCATTACTGTATGCATTCAGATCATCTTCTTCCAAATGGGCAGCTGCAGACATAATGTCCAGAGATACATTCAAGATATCCGCTAAATTCCCATTCATGCTATTTTGTGGAAAAAACAAGTCAATGTTTTTCTTATCGCAATGACTATCAATTGTCTTACCAGCTACCATTCTTTTGACAAACCACTTGCACACGTCTTTCGGAGAGTTTCCGCTTCCATCGTTTTCCAATTGAATACTGATTTTTCCGTTGGGATTCAGTAATGCGCTGGCATTGCAAAAACCGTCTATGTATTCATTGGTGCAATTCTCAAGACTTATTGATCCTGGATCCGTCGGAGTAAATAGCGAGTACAGAAATTTAAAATAGATTTTCTCCTTTGATAAATAACTGTTCAATTGAGCGACATAAGTGGTTTTGTTAGCTGTCGTAGCAATAGTATCACCAGGAACCTTTAAGTCTTGCAAGAGAGTATCATTAATGGTATAAGCAAAATCACTGGAACTTGCACTTAATGGAATCATAGTAAGTGCCGGTTGATCCTGCACATAGCGGTAATCGTGCTGTTCGTATTGTATCAGAATCTCGCCTCCTGTTGGCAGTTTAATTTGCTTCAATTGCCAGGCCGCAGGATCTAAATGAGGATCTGTCACTTGATTTATACCACATTCTTTAGCTAAAATTTTATTGATACCATCGTTGCGGTAAGTACCCCAAGGATCAATTGCCCATGTTTGATAAGTAGGGTTTTGGTCAGTTGCCGTATACGATGAACCGTAATTGATGACGTCTGCATATTTTGTTTTAAGGTCCGTGTCCGTATATTCAGTGGGTAGTTTATAGGCGTAGGTAAATTCATACGGGGCAATCTTCGCACCGATGACCCCTTCGTATTCAAACCAAACTTTTTTCAAGGTCAGTTTTCCTTTACCGTCGGTGTCGGTACAAAAATGATTGAGTACGCCCGGTGAAACTTCATAACTGTATTGGAAATTAACGGTACTTAAGGGTTTACCAGTTAAATTGTTTTTGCTATACACTATGATTTTTTCCAGGTACTCCGGTCTTTTCTGTGCAGTGCCTGTATTTCCGGCTCTGGCGCTCTCGTCGTCAGCTGCTTCTACACCGTCGTGTCTGTCGATGCCGCTACCTTGCAAGGTCAATCCCTGATAAGTGAAATTGGTTTTGTTTGTGATGAAAAAGGCAATGTGTGTTTTTGTCTCTACTTGTTTCAGGTAGTACATTTCTTTTGTACCGGATTGATAAGAACCTAAATCATCGTCTTTGTCTGTCAATGTATTTTGTTGATACGATAAACCTACGTAAGGCATTCTGTATCGAAAATTTTTGTCACTGCTTGCTACATAAGCAGGGTTACGGTATCCGAATTTTGTCCATCCACCGAAGTCATCGCAGGTAGGTCCATCCAACTTCCTGTCGATGTAATCCGGGGTATTGATCTGCGTAAGCAAATAAGAAGTAGCATATACACCTGTATTTTGATGACCCAATTGCGTTTCTATGTTACCATCGGTTTTGATAAAGATATCGTCTACGTTACTTTGCTTGTAACCTCTTTCCAATACGTCTTCAGAGATCTGCGTTTCATTGGTTACAAATACTGGTAAACCGTAGATCAGTTTACTACCCTTATCGTTCACGGTGTAGATGTCCGTGATTCTTGAGCTCGGTACAGAAGCTGTAACAAGAGAAAGGGTTTCTGAATCTTTCGTGGCAGAAAAAATATTAGCCTGGGTTCTATCTCCCATTGTGGTATAACCTATGAATCCAGCAGAACCTGCACGGTTAGGCAGAGCATTAACATTCATGATGCTGTAATCGGCAGAATTCAAATCGATGTTTGGAGGAGTGAGGCCTGACGTAAAACTGTGAACGTTTGTTTGAGAATAAACCACTTCTCCTCCCATGTCATTATTGAACCTGAAGTACGGGGCGACATTGGATGAAGTAGGAAAGGAATAATCAAAAGAGGTTACTTGTGAGTTGCTGATACCAACGCCCGTATTGGCTCCCACCCCCATGTTCAATCCGACGTTAGTGTCCATGCCCGCATTCAATATTTTTACACTGTTGGCCTGAGTCGTTATTTCTGCCTGCCCTAAATTAGGATCGACTAAACTGAATCCGCCATTCATCATCTCTCCAGTGATCATGAATTGATCCTTTGCTTTGTGAGGAATGGGTAGATACCTGTCACGTAAATTGTAAGGATTTTCCTTCTCGACAGAGTAATCGTTTTTAGAACTGTATAGCAATCCCGATTTCTGTTCTACGAAAGACTCTTCATTTTGCAAAAACGATAAAGACCCGTCGTAGCCAAATTCTACACCTATGTGCAGTAATGTTGGATCTAGACCAAATGTAGTGGTGAAGTTCATGGAAAAGCACGCGTCACTGTAATGATCAAGTGCAGTAGTCATGTTGAATGCATTGGAGTTAATTCCTATTTTAATGCCTTCCAGTTTTTTTGCAGCTTTACTATTCAGCAATTTTTCTGCTTTTGTTGGTTTTTTGTTTTCTTCCTCTGTCTTTTGGGATTCCTCTGATGTTTTTTTATCGCCCGTTTTAGTATTGTTCTTTTGATTTTTCTTCGCGATGGCAGCAGTTACTACTTTTAACAGTGCTCCAGGATTGGCTTCTGCAGTGAATGAACCAGGTTCCTGACCTGAAACAGTATAGCCTAGCGATACCAAACCATATCCTATTCCCAAACCCAAACCGAACTTGGTACCGAAGCCTCTGTAATTGTTGTAGGAATAGGTAAAGTTTGCATTGACATCTATACTGTATGCTTCAGCACCAACCTGCGGGCCAATGGTAGCTGTAATGTTTGGCTTTCTTTTATTGAAATAAGTAACGCTATCTCCATTGTAATCATCCGGTATACCTTGCAAATTTCTGTTGATCGCTCCAGGATTCAAAGACCAACCGTGTCCCACCCAGGAAGCTTCTGATTCACTAGTAGCTCCTGAATGGTACGACAAAGACATGGCATAACCACTGCCATTCGGGCCAGGAATATTGACTACAGGCAAGTTGTAGGAAAATGCTCCTGTAAAATCACTGACCATGTTGGTAGTAGCTACCGGTTCAAAACCCGAATACTCTGGTTGCTTGGGTCCATCCGTTAATGCCCATGCTACACTTGGAAAAATAACTTCAAATAAAATATTGAACGCAAAAAACAAGGCTATGCTTTTTAAAAAACGTCTCTTAAATACTGTTTTCACTTTTTATAATTTTAAACCAGGTATTGAAAATAATTCTGAAGCATCGAAACTAAAATACTGACGGCCCGTTTCAAACACTTCGTCGTTCCAGTTGAGTGTAATTTGTTTTGCTTTTAAAAACTCCTCTTTTGATTTCAATGGTGTAAATACCAATGTAATTTTTCTTCCTTTAGAAAGACCATAGTTGTTTTCCATATTCGTAATTACAGGAGAATATACAGCCGATGAATCACAGGATAAGGTTACTTCGTCTTTGATGTCAAAATTCAGGTGCATCATTCGAAACGTGTATTCGTCTTTGTCTTTTATGTTATAAAATAATACATCCTCTATGGGACTCTCGCCTTCTCGTTCATCGGGTTGAATAGAGAGCACAAAGGTCAAGTTGTGATTGTACAGGTTCAAAATGGAATCACGTTCAGTAACCGTATAGGACGTATCTCCATTCAATTCTCTATGTACCAAATATTCAGGTGGCAAATACTGCATTGTAAATTCCAGGTGATTGATGTATTTCTTTTTCACCAATCCATGATCCGCATCATTGATGTACTTTACATAATCGTTCCAGTCCAGATCCTTGTGTAAAAAAGAACAAGATGTAAAAACGAGTAAAATAAAAGTGAAAAAATAATGCATGCTATTTTTGCTTGTATTGATTGTTCAGGTAAACCAACGTTTCATCTGTGATGTCGTTCGATTTTACTCCATATAAGATATTCCCTTCATTCGTAGTACCAAGAACATAATCATAGCCTTTCGATTTAGCGTATTCTTCTATTGAGGCATTGATCTGATTGATCACAGCCTTTGTCATTTTTTCATCTTCTTCCTGTGCCTTCTTTTCTAAAGTCGTAATGTAATTTTGTACATTCTGTCTTTGAGTTCGTAAGCTTTCTTCCCTTTCTTTCTTTTGTCCGGCACTCATACTCGCCGATTCCAACTGATATTTGCTTACCATTTTCTGGTAATCCAATTCCAACGTATCAACATTAGCCTGCCAGTTGGCCATTTTTTGCTTATAAGAATTTTTAGCCTCTAACATCCCCTCATATTTATTGACAACTTCAGCTACACGCACGTAGACAACCTTTGGTGTTAACCAACGACTCACGCCAAAGGATATTAAAACGCTTAAAACAACCACTCCTACTATTTGATATATGTATTTCATTTTTCTACTTATTGTTGTTTTAAGATTAATTGACCTTTGTATGTTTTAGTATTGGTACCGTTTGTCAATACCACTTCGTAATGATACAATCCCTCTGGAGAAAAGGTTGTTGTTCCTGTCTTCGCATTCCAGCTCAGATCTGTATTGTTCGTATATATCGGTGTGGTACTGCCGCTGTTGTCATAAACATTCAATGTTGCTGAATAGCCCGTTGGTACTGTAGATGTAATCTGAAAGGGTGAATAAGGAATCGTCAAATACCGATCTACAGTATAGGTAATCGCATCTGAGAGGTTGTTGGTTAACTCAAACAGTACAGGAGCCGGTTTCTGTTTATAAAAGGTCAATGTATTGCCATTGATCTGATGAACGTCTGAAAGCAATTGTAAAAAAGTATTGTCTCCGTCTTCATCAATTGTGACATGATCCACTACATTGGTTGAACCTTCTGCGGTGGTATAGATCTTTTCATTGAGCAATGTATAGTTTACATAGTTCGCTTTAGGATCAGTTGGTGTTCCCGTCAATAGTTGGTTGATTTGAACATCGACTTCAGAACTGAACGAAGGATGTACCACTACATTTCCCGCTACATTTTTTGCACTTGACAAAATGGTTTTATCTCCGGCTGATGAGCCAGACGAACCGCTGGTAAAGACACTGGTGATGGGTTCTATGTTATTGGAAACATTAAATTTGGTAGGATTGGTATTGAACGTATTCAATATCAAGGCATTTCTATAACCTAAAGCAAAATAACCATAGCTTGATAAGGCGGCTGTGGTGGTAACGGTACCAGAAGTGGTACCTACAGCAGTTGACGCTTCTTTTTGCCAGGCACTCGTCGTCGTATTAAATCTGGCAACTGAAACTACATTGGGATTAACAGGATAACAGGTTTGTCCGACAGTATTGTTCCAATACAATCCTACTGTAACAGATGCCGCCGTGCCACTGCTTGTCAGGTTCCAATACTGACAGTTTTGTACATCTTTGATGGAAGCGTCAATGGTATTTCCTGCTGTTTGGTATTGATTAAAAAATTCTGCGGTGAATGCTTTAGTAGTTGAAGAGGGCATGCTGATGGTTAAAGGCATGTATACAAGAACGGATGGTGTGGCTGTAGTACTTTTTCCGATAGGAAAGGTAAAAATAGAACCAGATGGAATATTGCCTATCTTTTTCAAGGGGCCTTCTACAAAACTTGTGGGACCGCCAACTCCCGATCCGCTCGTACCGATGACACAGGCATCTGCCAAAGTCAACAAAGAAGTAGATGAAGTGACCATATTGCCTAGCGCCAGCGTCAGCACAGGACTTATTGAACCATACTTTGAAATCGTTATGTTCGTATTGGTTCCTAATATTAACTTCCCCGAGGTTTTATTGACCTGCAGAGATGTAAACAAAAGCGGATTGGGATTAACGGAAAGTGGATTGGTATTAGAAATAGTTTGATTGGCCGTGCCATTAAAAATACAAGTGCCTCCGGCTGAACCAAAAGGTGCTACCGAGCTTCCAAAGTCACCATTATACGTTAAATTTCCTTTGAAATAAGCGGTTCCTTGATTAGGAAAAGAAAACTGCGGCTTACCTGTACCAGACGTTGGTGTGAGGTTAACGTTAACGTCTCCATTGAAATTAAAAATGCTTGAGGTGGAATTGCCAACGATCAGACCACTTCCCGTATTGATATTAAAAGTCGCAGAACCATTGAAGGTATGGGTACCAATGAATACATGGCTACCATTCCATGATCCAATGGCATTAAAAACAGTGGTCCCATTGTACAATCCTCCATAAGAACCAAAGTTTTGACAAGTCATGGTGACGTTTTGGTTAAAGACAACTGTAGCATAAAGTAAGATGGTTGTAGCACTGTTTGCTGTGGATGTTGAAGTAATGGTCAATGGGGTGTTCGCTACAAAATTTCCAAAAGAAAGAGTCCCGTTGGTAAAATTATTGGTGTTCATGCTTCCATATAGAGTAAACAACGTAGTACCAGAAGTGGCACCTAACTGTATGTATGAAGATCCCGCGGTTTGATCTATTTGAACTATAGAGCTACTTCCATTTACTGTAATATTGGTTGTAGTCGAACCAACAACGATCGGGCCTGGAGTTATTAGAATTGAATTGATAATTACCGGTTCCCGAACAAAATCTAATGTTACATTATTAAAGTTGTAATTCCCCCCATAATAACCGAAGTAAAAAACGCCAGCGGCTTGATTTTGAACGGTAATAAACGATTGTGAAGAAGCTGTAGTATTAAAGGTCAAACTATAGGTAGTTCCTTGTTGAAATCCCCAATAGAGACTATGTTGATTGATAAAAGAAACATTACCATTGAAGGTGGTACTGTTATAGATATTTGTAATGATTCCAGAAGAGCCGCCATCTAGTTCTGTAAAACTTGCTGTACCATTGTATACCCCTCCTATACCAACATAGTGAGCAGAGCTAACTAAATTAGTATTATTAGCAAGACTACCGAAAACATTCCCTGACCTAAGATCAAGACTAGCTGAAGTACCCAAAGACAAAATAACAGAAGAAGAACACTTGATCAAAGATCGATCTATCGCCAATAGTCCAGAGCTGAAATAAGGAGTTGCCGGAGCCGTTGAAGGCACATGAGCTGCATCAGGATAGGCATTCAACGTTGAAGTAGAACTAATCGTAATCACTCCTGTACTTGTAGCTACATTTCCAATAGTGATTCCTCCAGTACTCGTATTCCCCAAAACTATAGTTGCATAATTAAAAGAAAGTGCACCATAATTACTCAAATAAATAGTACTCGCACCTGAGTTTGAAAAAAAAGTATTTATTTGAGTAGAAGAATTTCCATTGAAATTAACACTACATGCCAATGCATTAGATATGTTCATTCCTCCTGTACTGGTATTATTGAAATATGTATGATTATTAAAATTCACTGTTCCGCTTGCAGCACATATTATAATTTGATTGGATGAATTATTATTTATAGTAGTTATACCATTGAATGTATCTCCTATTGCAGCCCAAACAACACTAGAATTTGCCGAATTGTCCTGAGAAGTCAAGGTTGTTGTTCCGTAGTAAGTATTATATTCATTATTAGCAGAAGGAGCTGCAACATTGGAAGAGTTAAAGTCTGCCTTGGTTATCGTGGTTTGGGTATAAAATTTAGAATTATTAATTCCCAACGTTTTAGCAACAGCAGTAAAACTAGCACTATTGATATTAACTCCGAAAGTAGAAGAACTTAGGTACAAAGCTTGATTTCCTTGTGTATCTGTTGCCGTTGTACTACTGCTAACGATTGTAATGGCAAAATCTCCAAAAGTAGAACTAATCATTTTAACTTGAGTACCGGCATAAATTGAAATACTCGCAGCAGACATCACCTTGACATAAGTAAACAAAGCATTCGTTCCTGATGTACCAGATGTACCTATTGAAAAGGTACACCCCGTCATATCTAACGTACGAAGATAAGTAGATGTTCCGGTACATGTAATGGAGTTGAGGGTAATAGTGGTGCTGGAAGGGAGAGTAATGGTTTGTAAGGAGGTAGCCGTACCGATCACAACATCGTCGTATACTCCTGCCGTGTTTCCAGGATATCCCGTACTGGGAGACCAATTACTGGCATCTGTCCAATTATAAGTTCCTGCTGCCGTTTTATTCCAGACATAACTTGTGCCTGCATGCGATAAGGTAACTTGTATAAATAAGGCGAAACCGAATAAGTACTTAAGAATACGTTGATAAAA
>DATHPB010000082.1:0-2134 GCA_035484295.1 Cytophagaceae bacterium | reverse complement strand
CAAACAAATTTTTCAATTTTCTGAATTCCTGTCGTATTTTTTGTTCGTCGGAAGTGAAGGATGCCATTCCCATTAAACCTTGAATGCTGACATGATCGAAGGTATCTAAAGCTTGATGATCTAACCATGTTCGGATATCGTGTTCATCTGCGCCAAATTTTGTTTCTTCCTGCGCAATGTGTACCTGCAAGAGACAAGGAATAACACGGCTGTTTTTTTTTCCTTCTTTATTGATCTCTTCCAGCAGTTTCAAACTGTCTACAGAATGAATGAGGTGGACATAAGGAGCAATGTACTTGACTTTGTTGGATTGGAGATGTCCGATCAGGTGCCAATGTATTTCGCTGGGTAGCAAAGGTTTTTTATCCTGAATTTCCTGTACTTTGTTTTCGCCGAAATCCAACTGTCCTGAAACCAATGCTTCGCGAATGGCTTCTGCCGGATGAGTTTTAGAAACAGCAATGAGCTTGCTGCCATAAGGTTTTATTTCGCTGAGAATTTGAGAAATATTTTGGGTTATGCTCATTGTTCAATGCCTTGTTTTTTATCTCATGAAATAACATTATTTTAGCGCATACTTAACCCCCTAAAGTATATGCCGCTATTTGGCTCTCTGCTCAGTAAAGGATTAAAGATAGGCAATCTAAAGCCGCAGAAAAAGAAAACTCCTTTTGAATTACAGAAAAAGGAATTGGGAAAATTACTGAAGAAAGCAAAGGCTACTCAGTTTGGTCAGCATTATCATTTTCATGAAATCCTTCATCAGTTTGGAGAGAAGAGGTCTGCCATTTTTTATGACTTCTGGAGTAAACGCGTTCCTGTTTTCAATTACAATAAAATATTTGACGAGTGGTGGCATCGAAGCAAGGCCGGAGAACATGATGTGACCTGGCCCGGAAGAGTAAAGTATTTTGCGTTGAGTTCCGGTACATCGGAAGCAGCGACCAAACACATTCCGATGACATTGGATATGCTCAAGGCCAATAAGAAAACAAGCATGCGTCAGATGCTTACGCTGTCGCAATATGATTTGCCTCCTGCGGTCCTGGGAAAAGGGATATTAATGCTGGGAGGAAGTACCAAGCTGACTAAAATAGATACCTATTACGAAGGTGATTTATCGGGTATACAAGCTAGCAAGATTCCCTTTTGGTTTCAGATTTTTTATAAACCGGGAAAACGGATCGCGGAAGAGCGTGACTGGAACCATAAGCTGGATGAGATTACCAAAAACGCCGCGAAGTGGGACATTGCATTCATCGTGGGAGTACCCGCCTGGTTGCAGATCATGATGGAACGCATTATCGAACATTATGGTGTAAAAAACATCCACGAAGTTTGGCCTAACTTAAGTGCATTTGTTCACGGAGGAGTCTCTTTTGAACCCTATAAGAAAGGATTCGAAAAATTATTGGGCAGACCAATTACCTACATTGAAACGTACCTGGCGTCGGAAGGCTTCATCGCTTTTCAGGTGGGTCCCAATAAACACAGCATGAAGCTGTCACTCGATACAGGGATCTTCTTTGAATTTATTCCATTCAATGAAAAGAATTTTACCTCAGAAGGAGAAGTAGTTACCAATCCTGAAACGCTGATGATTCATCAGGTAGAAGAAGGAGTGGATTATGCCTTGTTGTTGTCTACCTGTGCAGGCACCTGGCGTTACCTGATTGGCGATGTGATCCGTTTTGAAAATAAGGAAGAATGTGAAATCATTATTAGTGGCCGTACGAAACATTACCTGAGCTTATGCGGTGAGCATTTGTCAGTGGAGAACATGAATAAAGCGATACAACTGGTATCAGAAGAATTGAACATTTCCATTTCAGAATACACAGTGGCAGGTATTTCACACGGTTCGCTTTTCGCACACAAATGGTATGTTGGTACAGACGATGCTATCGATCAGGAGGTTTTGGTAAAGCGGTTGGATGACAAATTGAAAGAACTCAACGACGATTACCGTACGGAACGTATAGCAGCTTTGAAAGACGTATTTTTAGAAGTGTTGCCGGTAGGTGCTTTTTACAAATGGATGGAGTCAAAAGGGAAAGTAGGTTCGCAAAATAAATTCCCAAGAGTAATGAAGAAGGTGCAATTGGAAGAATGGGATAAGTTTGTGGAACAATTC
>DATHPB010000081.1:0-8441 GCA_035484295.1 Cytophagaceae bacterium | reverse complement strand
ATTTATCAATGATAAAACCCAATGGAACCGCTTTTGTAATTGGAGAAGGTGGGTTATTGAATGAGCTTCATAACTACGGATATTCTATTGTAGACGAAAATCCAGATTATGTAGTAATAGGTGAAGGTAGAACCATCATGTTAGAAGCCGTCGATAAAGCTGTCAATATGGTTATGAACGGAGCTAAACTCATAGCCACTAACCTGGACCCCAACTGTCCAATCGATGGTGGAAAATACAGAGCAGGCTGTGGAGCATTTGTAGCCATGGTGGAGTTTGCAACAGGTAAAAAAGCATTCAGCCTGGGAAAACCTAGCCCTGTAATGATGAGAATGGCAAGAAAGGAATTGAAGTTAACCACTGACGAAACCATTATGATTGGCGACACCATGGAAACGGATATACTAGGAGCAGGGACTATGGGGTTCACCACCATATTGACTCTTACCGGAGTTTCACAAATGGAAACCTTAGCCAATTATGGTTATTCTCCTGATTTTATTATCAATTCCATATCAGATTTGTTGGAAGACGACCTATTCCATCAGGTCCTTGAAGCTGTACCCTGCTAAAATGTAAAATAAATAGGTTGTTTGTTTAGTTGAAGGGGATTGGACAGTAATGTTCAGTTCCCTTTTTTAACGATAAGTAATCAGCTGACTACTTGCTCAACTTAATCTTTCTCTTCCGGATCAAGCACTAATTGAGCCCATCCGTCGATTTCATTTTCAGATGATTTCTTTTTATTTTTTAACGCTTCGTTTATCTTTTTGTTGAAATTCCAGCAAGTACTTTGACGAAGGGTTAGAATTTCGGACAATTCCAGAGACGTTATTTTTTCCTTGTTGGCATAAACCAAGAAAAGCATGTAGAAGGCTTTTACTATCGGAAATTTCAACTTATGGAAAATGGTGTACGCTGTAGGGGATTCGTCGTATCGACATTTCGTACAGCGTTTTGAAAAATCATCCTTGCCTTTACACCATTTGATGTTACCGCACTTTTTGCATTTGTATCCCTTCGCCCATTTCAGGTCTTCCAGGTACTTCAAACAAGAATCTTTGTCCGGAAAAATATTACTGAACTCCGCAAAGTCCACTTCCTTCATCAGTACTCTTGCCTTAGTCAGTTCTTTAACATTTGTCTTTAATACCTTATTGTCCTCATCCAACAGTTGATTCATGCGATTTATTTCTTCATACGCCGATTCAAGCTCTGCATTTTTCGCATTCAATTCAGCTGTTCTTTCACTCACCTTATCTTCCAACTCACGATTGACTTTGTCTTTTAACTTTTCATTGACTTGCAATTGCTCAATGATTTTACGCTGAGCTATTTCGTTTTCAGCTTTAATGATTTTAATTCGGTCTCCCAAAGCAAAAGAAAGAATCAAAATTTCAAAGACAATACCAATGTTGAAAGAGTATACAGTAAAGATATCATCCCAGCGTATGATGCCGCTCATTCTAAATATCAGAAAGACAATGCTCATAAACATAAACGAATAACCTACTATAAAATACCTCGCTTGTCGAAGCCCTTTCTTGAAACAAATAAAGGAGGATATGTAGATGATAAAAAACGGTATGATGTATAAAGGGAAATTAAGACGAATATTTAAAACCAAAACATCCAGTAAAAAGAAACCTATATAAAAAATCACTAACGCACTTAACATTTTATTCATTGCAGGAACCATTCTCTTAAGCTCGAGGAAACTCATGGCGTATATCGCAAAGCTTACCATAAGCAACAACGGCGCTATAAGCGAAATGAATGCATTCAGCGATGGGTAATTGGGCCAAAGATATTGAAATCCTGTACCGTCTTCACCTAATGAAATGAGTCCGCAACAAACAACATATACAACATAATAGATGTATACTTTGTCACGTAAAGAAAAAAACATCAATAAATTGTATATGGCCATGATCGCAATGATGCCATAAAACATGCCTAACAAATAATACTCGTTCAGCGCATACAATGCAAAGTTTGATGTTGATTTTACTTTTAAAATAAAGGGATTGTGGTTATGAGATCTTACCCTGACATAGTACGTTTGGATGTTTGTATTAAGAGATAAATCGAATACAAAATTCTTATGCGGATAATCACGAATACCAAATGGAGAAGCAAATCCAGCAACGCCTTTAATATATTCTCCATCGTAACCTTGTTTGTATAATTCAAAATCGTCAATGTGCAAGTCACGATTTTCCAATACAAAATGCTTGTGTAAAGGAGCTGCAGCTTTAAGTTGAAAACGTATCCAATAAGTAGCCTGCGTATTTTTAATAAAGGCAAATTTGGAAGACTTGTTGTGTACGACAAATTGCTTATCGTATTTACCAGAAAGTAAATCTTCAATGGTTAACTTATTAGAGTTATCTTCCAAAATCTCCAATTGAGCTCCCCGTAAGTCATAGTCTTCGCTCTTCTTTTCGTCAATGGTTACAACGTCCAGCGCATACAATGCGGAGAGTGAAAAAAACGTCATTAGTATTGTGCATAAAACTTTCATGGCGGTAACCATACGCAATACTCCTGTCTTTTTTACTTTCATTAAACTATCCCCCTATATATTCCTATTTTTATTAGATAACCCTGATCGCAACATACGCAATATATTTACAATATACTACAAATAAGATAGTTACGAAATATTTTACACTTAAATAACACTACGTTCTAAAGAATTGTTTTAAATATGATATGGTTAAAAAACAATATGAGTATAAAAAAAATATCCACATACAGATAGAAAACAATTATTAAAACACTGATCAATAGACAATTAAAAATAAAATAATTGCAACTGGACCTAAAATAATGAGCTCACTAGATAATAATTCTCTAAATTTCTCAATAAATAGTTATTATTTAAGGCATATCAAGTATTTTTTACTAATTATTTTGATTATGTACTTAAAATAATAACTAGTGATCTTGTTTGACTAATTTAGTGGCTTGATAAGTTTTAGTTCGATCTTTATTGACTAAAATGTAAAAACGTGAGGTAAGAAGTATCGCAGAAGTGGTTAATCCAATCAACAAACCAATCCAAATACCTTGAATACCCAAATTAAAAACAAAGCCCAATATATAGCCAACAGGTAAACCCACGATCCAATAAGCCAATAAAGTAATCACTGTCGGTATATTCACATCCTCTATACCTCTTAAAATACCTAATGCAACTACTTGTACTCCATCTGAAAATTGAAATAAACCAGCAATCATCAAGACAGAAGCCGCGGTATACACTACTGAATGATCTTTTATAAATAGCAGAACGAGCTCTTCGTTGTATATAATGAAAATCAAACAAGAGCATAACATAAATATTCCCACTAAAAAAATCGCGGATAATCCCGTTTGTTTGATCTTCATTTTATCCCCTTGACCAAAAGCATTTCCAACACGAATTGATCCCGATACAGAAATACCTGCAGACATCATGTACGTCAACGCTGCAAGTCCAAGTACAATCTGATGAGCGGCAAGTTCGTCCGTCCCTATCCAACCTACCAATATTGCTGCACCTGCAAACGCTCCCACTTCAAAGAACAGTTGTAATCCTCCGGGTAAGCCTACTTTCAATATTTTAACAATCAAAGGAAAGGTATTAAACGTAGAGATGAGAGGAGGTAAAAAGGAGGTATAGCTCTTTTGGCGAAAAACATAAACGACCATCATTAAAGCCATCATGATTCTGGAAACCAATGTTGAAATCGCCGCTCCTTTTATGCCCATTGCCGGAAAACTAAAGTGTCCATAAATCAAAATCCAGTTCAAGCCAATGTTCAAAAGTACAGCAATCAAAGTAATTACCATTGCAGGTTTAGTGAAAGAAAGCCCATCGCTGAATTGTTTCAATGCCAGAAACAACATGAATGGAATGGTAGACACTGTTAATATTCGTAAATAACTCTGAACTAACGTGGTAATTGCAGGAGGTTGATGAAACCATTGAAAATTTTCGCTGATGACAAACATGATCGAACAAATAACTATACTGATCAAAAAACCCAATTCAATACCTGTTCGCAGTATTTCTCCGCATTCTTTATCGTTTTTAGCTCCTTTCGATGTTGCAATCATTGGAGCCATTGCTGCTATAGTACCCATACCCAATACCGTAAACAAAAAATAGATTTGATTACCGATACCCGATGCTGCAACAGCTTCTTTACTAATATTACCGAGCATCAAGGTGTCGCTAATGCCCATCAATACCGATCCGACCTGACCAAGTATAATGGGAAAACTGAGTTGTAAGGTATGAATGAAGTCTTTCCTTATTGATTTAAAAAAGTCTGATAGCATAGCTAGTTTTTCTTTCCCCCAAAGTATCTTAAAATAAGATACGATCTTGTTCAAATTAAGGTTTTCTTCTTTTTTATATGATTATGGTTTGTTTTCGACTTATAAACTAAAAAAATAATCTTGTTTTTTAAGTGCAAAAGTACCTATTGAATATCTTTTCAAAAAACATCGATTGCAATTCAACAACCTGTTTAACCCACCATACCAATGGCTCTTATTGGTGTGATTGAACGAATAACAGTTTTTTAAGCGCATTTTATAAGCTTAAACTTTCTCTCCTTTGATTTTACTTTATTTTCCAACCCGCGTATAAACTTACATTCAAAAATGTTCACACACCTTTGGATCAGAGCAATTATGAAAACACCTCGACTACATACACTTTCTTTTTTCCAAAACCTGGCAAGATTCATCGTACGGAATCTATTACTTTTTCTATGGACAGGCGCTGCATATTCTCAGACCTATCAAATCAATGGTACTGCTGTTGATAACGGAAACGGTTTAGTTCGCATGACAGCAGCAAGTATAGGTAACCAAACAGCCTCTGCCTGGAGTACTACGAAAATAGACTTGACTCAGACGTTTGACATGACCTTTGATACTTTCTTTGGTTGTGATAATGGTCCCAATGGTGGTGATGGCATGACATTCACCTTCCAAAATGATCCGAGAGGATTGACAGCTGTAGGCGACGGATTCGGTTATTTAGGCATAGGAGGAAGCAATGCCATTTCACCAGCCTTATCCATTGAGTTTGACACCTACGACGGAACCGCTTCCGGTGGTTCTAATGAAATAGCAGCCGATCACATTGCCGTTGATATCGATGGTGACGTTAATCAGACTACCCATGGACCTAACTTTTTTACAGGAACAAGCGGTAATGTCACTGTACAAGCTGTTCAGGGAGGTAGAGACTTGGAGGATTGCGGCCAGAACAGCGGTAATTATTATACGATACGCATTGTCTGGACTTATACATCAAGTACTGTTCAAACGCTACAACTCTATGAAGAAGGTATATTGACTTTAACTTATACCGGTAATCTCATAAACACCGTATTCGGAGGAACTTCCCTCGTGTATTGGGGCTTTACAGGTGCTACCGGTTCGGCCTCTAACGAACAATGGATCGCCCCTGCCGGCAGTCTCATTCCCTGGCAATGTTCGGCAGCTACAACTTGTTGTTCAGCTTATACCTTAAACAACACAGGAGCCACTAACGTTTGTTCGAGTTCGGCTACCTTGAGCGTAGCTCCTTCTTCAGGATCTGCTCCTAGCAGATACAGCTGGTCAACCGGAGCTTCTACTGCTACGACCACAGTCAACACACCGGGTAGTTATACCGTAAGCGTTTTACAAACACAAGGACCTTACTCATGTCCCGCAACATTGACTATCCCTGTGACTTCTTCAGGAGGTACAGGCACCATCTCAGGAAGTACTACCATTTGCAACGATGGAACAACCACTACACCAGTCACCGTCACCTTAACAGGCACCCCACCCTGGACGATTACTTACGCCATTGACGGAGTCAATCAGCCCCCCATAAGCGGTATCACTACCTCTCCCTATACCATCGCCGGTACAGCACCGCATACCTACACACTTTCTTCCGTGAAAGACAATACTGTTTGTAACGGTTCAGGTTCAGGAAGCGCTGTAATAAAAGGTTATTCTGCATTGCCTGTCGGACATGACAATACGTTTACCGCACCATCCAGCACAACGCTTAGTGTAGACAACGACGGAGGAACTTATAACTGGTATACCACATCATCAGGAGGCAGTTCTATCTATACAGGCACTACGTTTACCACTCCTGTATTGTCAAGTACTACGACTTATTACGTACAAAATTCTTCCATACCTACTGTCATTAATAAGAGCGTAGCTTACCTGAACAATACGCAATACGGTACAGGAGGTAATAATACCGCTACTCAAACATCAGGCTTGGATCATAATTCACTCTGGCTGGATTTTACACCCAACACCAGCTTTACATTAAACTCTGTAAATGTAGACGCCTTTATAGCAGCTTCTCCACAGGTAGCGGGATCAAGTATGACCGTATACATCACAGACAAAACCAATGGAGCCTTGTCTACTTCAGTTACTGTCCCTGTGTCAGGCTTAGCGGTCGGAACCCAGAGTATTCTAGTTACACTTAATTATGCTGTTCTTCTAGGACATAATTATAGAATCAGTTACGATGGTCCCTTAAGCGGTAGTAGTTCTACCGGCATCATGTACTGGGATTTTATTGGTCCTCGTGGACCTTGGGGTAGCAATCCTCCTGCTACTGTCACAAAAGATCCGGAACTTACGATCACAGCACCAGGTCAAGGTTGGTATCCGGGTATTTTCAACTGGCAAATTACAGAAGGTGATCCTGCTTCTTCCTGTGGACGTACACCCGTTACCGCTTACACCTCTTTACCCGTATCACTGCTTTATTTCAGGGCCTATTTAAAAACACCTGGAACAGCCTTGTTGCAATGGAGTACAGCCAGCGAAATCAATAACGATCACTTCACTTTACAACGTTCTACCGATGGCATTCACTTTACAGACATGGCGAGAATAGGAGGAGCAGGGAACACCAATAGTGTAAGCCTATACAACTACATCGATAATGAAGCATTATCTGGTACCTCTTATTACAGATTAAAGCAAACAGACTTTGATGGGAAATACTCTTATTCCAACATTGCGAAGATAGACGACACCTCTTTTGATCACTTCTCTTTGAGTCTATATCCCAATCCCACTACCAGCGGTACCAGCGTATTTCTGGACATATTCGGATCAGAAGTGAACATTAAAATTCCGGTATCGATTTACGACATGTTAGGAAGATTAGTGTATACCAATTCATTGCTCAGCGATGAATCAGGAAGCATTCATCAGGATCTTGGCAACTTGATTTATTTATCTCAGGGAACTTATATCATTTCTGTGGCACCTCCTGCGAAAGTGGAATACAAACAGAAACTCTTGATTTATTAATTGACTAGTGGCATTAATAAAAAAGCCGGCATTGATCAAGATCAATGCCGGCTTTATCAACTGCTAATTAATGGTCCGTTCAAATTATTGCCATCCTCCACCTAAAGCTTGGTAGGCATTGACCTGGGCATTCATTTGTTGTTTTTTAGTTTCAATCAATTCAAATTTTGATTCCAAGGCATCGCGCTGAGTCAATAACACTTCCATATAATCTGCTCTTGCAGATTTAAAAAGGCGTGTAGAGATCTCGATAGACTGCGTAAGAGCTAGTACTTGTTTCGATTTTAACTCGTAACTGTTTCTCAAGTTATTGATATTTGATAACTGGTTGGCTACTTCAATGTAAGCGTTAAGAATCGTACGTTCGTAATCGTAAGCTGCTTGTACCTGTCTGGAATTCGCAGTATAATAAACCGCCTTGATCGCATTCCTGTTGATCAATGGAGCTACCAACTGTCCTGCAATGGAGTAAACCAATGAAGCAGGCGTTTGCAACAAATACTGCGGATCAAATGCCTGATAGCCTACTCCTCCAGTAATCATCAATGTTGGATAAAAGTTAGCTTTAGCAGCCTTGACATCCAACTTAGACGCAGCCAGTTCTTGTTCAGCTTGTCTAATATCCGTACGATTTTCCAACAGTTGCGAAGGAACACCTGCATAAATGCTGTCAGGTACTAGTTCTGTAAACGTTTGAGAATTTCTTGCAACCGGTTGAGGAAATCTTCCTACCAGGAAATTAATTCTGTTCTCTGCTTCTACGATGCTTTGCAAGATATAATACTGACGACTCTGGTTTTTGAGTACTTCCGCTTCAAACCTACGAACAGCAAGCTCTGTAACCCTGGCTGCATTTTTTTCTTGTTTTACGATCTCCAATGCATTTTGCTGGATTTCAATATTCTTTCTTAGAATTTCCAATTGGTTATCCAACGCCATCAATTCGTAATACTCGTGAGCGATCTCAGCAATGAGATTTGTCACCATGAAGTTTTTACCTTCAATAGTAGAAAGATACTTGAACATCGCAGCTTTCTTAGAATTGCGTAATCTTTTCCAGATATCCAATTCCCATGAAGCAACAGCACCCACCA
>DATHPB010000080.1:0-4192 GCA_035484295.1 Cytophagaceae bacterium | reverse complement strand
CTCGATACCTTTTTCATCACGTTTGTATTGAATATGCTCGTAGACAAAGTTCCAGATGTTTTCGCAGGTTTCTTCGAGGGTTTTACCTTGAAGGACTTTTGCGATTCTTTCTGTGTCTTTGAGTGTGAGAGGGACAGTCTTTTGGATCAGGGCAAGGGTATCGTCTACCTCTGCATCCAGACGGATGGTGAGGCTCCCTCCTTTGGGCGGAGGAAATAGAGGATCGTATTCTTTACCCGAAGCAATGTTTCGTTTGACTTTTGTCTCCATCTTTCGCCACGTTCAACTTCACTTAATTGCTATAAGTCCACTTACACGCTGATGGTATCCATTTTGGTGTAGGGTAAATTATTATTAATGGTTGTTATCGTTTTTACAACGATTGGAAACTTTCCTGATTTTTGATATTCCTTTAACATATCAGGTGTTGTTGTTGCCATTTGCATGAATGGCAAAGACACGTAAATCGGATCAAGTTGCTGCTCGCCAAATTTTGGAATCACATAATCCTGATCCTTTACTTCAGAAGTGGCAAACACCGTGTCTTTGTAAAGCATTTTCACAAAAGGGAACTTTACTTTCATTGAGCCACCGGTAGGGTTTTTCATCATGACATCTACTCGAAGTTGTAACCCTGCCAAACCAACTTTATGAATATTAACCTTTGTCACAATTTCAAGTTGTTCAGAGAGGCGTTTAAGTTTTAACAGGTATGTTGTACCGATTCCTAAAACTACGGCTCCGACAAACAGTCCAATTTTAGTCTCCTTCTCCATCAAAGTCCGGTCCGTCTCCTTTTTTACCAGTTAATTTATGGCTGAGATAGTTACTGATCACTTTAAATATGAGCCAGATTACACCGCCTATCAATGCTTTAATGGAGTAGTCTATAAGATCTCCCCATTCGGTGGATGCTAGAAGATTCAAGATTGCTCCAAGCAGGAAAATAGTGGTGTTGCTATCCGATGAATAGTGTGGTGTTGGGTTCATAGAATAAAAATAGTATTCCCCTATTTGTCACTGTTGCATTTTATAACGATTAGGATCGTATTGATGCGATTTTGATCGACTTAGGAAAAAATAAAGTATTACAAATAGCATTTAATCAGGCATTCCTATTTTTTCAAAAATAATCCGTACCTGATTGACAGTATAAAAATGTCCATTTCGTTTTCCAATTTCCTCTTGAAAAGGAGTGAGCCACCTGCGTATGGTTTGAGTACGTACGCCGTAAATACTAGCTAGTTGTTTTATGGTATAAACCTTAACCTCTGTTGTTCTGATCGTTTTCAAAGCGTTTGATTTCTTTATGGGTTCTGTTGTCGTAAAGGATCGCTATCCGTATTTTATGTAATCTTTTCAGTAGCATGGCTAGTAATCTATTATAGCCAAAATCTGGTTCTCCTTTTTTTTCATAGCTGTAATACACTTTTATAATTGGAAGTTTTTTGTTTGTAACGCTTGGCAAGTATTTAACCCAAAGCTTATAGAGGGATTTGGCCTTGACATCGGCACGCCTGAAGTTTGGCTGGTTTGTCATAGAGTCAGATTTGCTTATAGTAGTTCTGTAAATAGGTCGAATTGAAATTGTTCTTATCGGCCACACAGCCATAATAGAGTTTGAGTAACGACTCATCGTTTTTTTTGAGCAGTTCCTTTTCAATTCTTTTGTAGTTACTTATACTGGGGTTAAGCATATAATCCCTATAATGCTCGGACAATTCAGATAGAGAAGAATAATAGTTTTTTAAGGTCTTTCGTTTTTCCTTGACTTTTTTGAGCCAGGAAAGCGTACCACAGAATCCATTTGTGAAATTCTTATTGAACCAGGTCCAGGGAACAGGAATGAATCGCTCTGGTGTTTTGTCTATGTATTTTTTGGCAAGGAGTATTCGCTGACAAAAATCTTCAAAGAGCCTTTCTACAATTGGTTTAGTAAAATGAGCTTCCTTGATGAGGCTAAAATAATCTCGGATATAAAATAGCGAGAGGGTTTGCTGTTCAGAAGTGAAGGACTGTTTGGGGTATAGAATTGATTTGGCAAAGTGCCAAGCATGGCTGGTTAAGGTATTGATTTGGGAATCAAATTTCGGATTTTCGCCGGCCACCCTTGTTTCCAGCTTTTTGTCGTCTTCTTTGGTTATGGAATCATTTGTTGCAATCAAATCCAAAACCCTGCTTCCTTGTTTCTTGGGAAATGTTTCCTGGGTTTTGTCTTTATAAACATACTCACAGGTTATATTTATATTATTAGTATCAAGGAAGTACCCCGAATCATTGTCAAGGCATTTTGCAACAATATTCTTTGCTTCTATATTATCGCTTGTCTTTTTTGACTCCAGGTTAAATATTTCTTGTTGTATCCACTCACGAGCCTGTTCTATATTTTTTTTATACACAAGCAAATCTTTGTTGATGGCTACTTCCACTCCACAGTTAGACCCGTGAAAAATCTTATTGGTAATAATGCCAGCATCTTTTAAAACAAGGATATGTCTATAGATCGTAGAGCGGTTCTGTAATTTGTGTTTGGCAATGCCGGTATTGGTGATCCAAAACCGACGGTCTTCATCCAATTGGTATTTGCTATTTTTGTGCAGATAGGCCGCATAGAAACGAATGATTTCTCTGGCCGTTTCCATGTGTGTAGACTTTAAAGAAAGCTTACGGTACTCTTTGGGTTTATCAAGCTTTAGCTTTTCATTGTAAAGAATGAAAGCGTCACGAAGCTTTTTAAAAGTAGGGGTGAAGTTAATTTCCTGATACATAGTGTTGTTTAAAAAGAGGGGTGGACAGGCACTCTTCACATACCTTGACAACTGTCCTGTCCTGTCCATTTCCCCTGCTTCCTTGTTTCAAAAGTAAATGATGCATTTTTGCTGTTGTTGCGAAAGAGAACGAACGAGTTTGAATAAGTGCAAATGGGATTGTTATTCCGTATTTGAATGCGAATAGAACAAAAAAAGAAATACAAGACCAGTGGTAGGGGGGGTGTACATATGTTATACCCCCAATGAGTATCAGGGAGATAATTTTAAAAAAAGATGAAAATAAATAGAAATAAAAAAGGGATACTCCTTTTGAAAGAATATCCCTACCCATTTTTGTGTCTTGAAAGCGCTAGTCTATTTGTAGTATTAATGATTCAAGCAAAGATTTTACAGCTTCTTTAGTCTTGTCTTCGACATTGTAATACTTTTTGTTTAAAGAGTGCAATGAAACATCATCACTTCCTTTAGATCGCACGATCCTTTTTACGATCAGCAGGATTTCTGATTGACTTTTATTGGTAAGAATCTTGCTGGTATAAAAGAGCTTGGTCAGGTAGGCGATTTGATCAACAGACAAATCTAATTCTAGCTTTTGGTTACTGGCAAAAGTTAAAGTACCTGATATTTTACTTTTCTTTAGTTCTCTGGTGCAGTTTTTAATTTTACTTTCCAGCCAGTCTTTAAGCATTGTTTTGACAGAGGGTAAGTCGTCATAAAAACCGAAATTGATAGAGACAGGTATCCTGTTTATTTTAATGAGGTATTCATTGAGTCCGGCAAGCTTGATCTCTGGATTGGGTTCTGCCTCAATGACCAACTCCATCTGTTGGCTGATGTAATTAATGAAAGGATCTGTGTTGTAGTTATTGGAAATGAGAAATCTCAGTAATTCTGCTTCCTGATAAGAAGGATGGGAAGGGAGAAACTCATTGATCCATTTTGAATGTAGGTAGTAAAGGTAATTAGCTTGCTCAATAGTGAAATCCTTTTGTTTTTCAGGATAGAGTATAGGGCGTAGTACTTTTTCCAGGTATGTATTGAGAGATCTCAATTTCTCTCTTACCTCTTGAAAAGAGCGGAGTGTTTGAAGTAGTTTTTGCTTACCTAAATCAGATATAGGTAATGAACAATCTAAGTAACAGGAGTAATAGTTCTCCAGAAAGAATAATACTTCATCTGCATTCTTGTGGTTTCCTTCTTTTTTGGATTGTAGCCAATCAATTTGTTGATGCCTTATATATGTACCTATTTCTTTTTTGGATTTGAGATTTGATGCAGCCTTTTTAATTTGTTTAATAATTTGAATAGCATTCTCCTTCTTATCACAGAATCTGCCACTACTGACAAGACGCAAGTGATACTTCACTCTGTCATAAATTTTCAAAATAAAAAGTAGTTAAAGATGAGTTAAAAATTCCCTT
>DATHPB010000079.1:0-4989 GCA_035484295.1 Cytophagaceae bacterium | reverse complement strand
TTCGGTATGCGTGTAGAGGTGGACGGCAAGTTCGGTGCAGGTGGAGATTTGGCGGGTTGTAAATTGTGGGTAGGTGCGGAGCTTTGGGTGAAAGCAGGTTTTGATTTGTTGATCACTAAGACAAACAATGAAGTGTACTGCGACGGTTATGGTGTGAGAGGTATACACAACTGGTATGCTACAGGACAAGCATTCCTTGACGGGGGAATGAAAGTAGGGTTGGACTACGATTGCGGTGTAGTGGGAAGCGGTACGAAAGATTTATTAAGCGCCACCCTGACAGCATACGTTTTTGCGCAATTGCCTAAGCCAAGTTACTTGATCGGAGAAATAAGCCTTGATTTTAAAATTCTCGGTATAGGCGGACATGCTTCTGTAAAAGTAAAACTTGGTGATCAATGCCAGGTCGCGAATTCAGATAAAACGATCGTATTCATTTCAAGTATACTTCCTGATTCCGCTTCGCTGAATGTGAAGGTGACAGAGCAAATCATCATCAACTTTGCGAAGCCAATTGAAAAATTCAAGTTTAACCTACCGGATGAAAACAGCACTACCGGCGCTACCAAAGAATACTGGGCTTCAGTGGGACCGGATCAGTTGAGTATCACCAGCGGAGGAAGAACCATCGCGTACACCAGCGAATGGAATTCGGACATGACAAGCTTACGATTAAGTCCTTTGGCTGTATTGCCGGAGAATGCATTGATTAAAGTGGATGTTAGTGTCGTTATTAAGAACAGCGGTGATCCAGTGGGTACGCAAACGGAGCATAGAACCATCACCTTTACTACGGCTGCAGAACCTACTCAGATTGATGTGGCGAACATTGCGTATTCCTATCCACTGCCTGCAATGGATAATTACTACAAGTCTGAATTCAATACAGGTTATGTGAAATTATTTACACTACCATTCAAACCAATGGTACTTCCTGATGGCTACATATACAATGTGGTATTCTCTGACGGAGGTACGGAAGTGGCTAGGGTTACAGAAGTGACTTCGACAAATATGAGCGGAGCAGAACAGTTTGTGTACACGATCCCTAACAACAGTCTGGATAACTCCAAGACATATACCTTGTCTATCTACAAGGTCAATACGAAAGTGGAAGTGAAGATGGGGCAGGACAAGGACAATTCTAACATATCACTGGGTTATGAAAGTGTTGGTGCTGATACATTAATTCTTACCTATGATTTTACTACCAGCCGTTTCAACAGTTTTTCTGAAAAAGTAGCTTATTACAACCAATCAACAGTAGAAGTATCGGGTCCAGCAGTAACGAATTCGTTGAGCCCGAATAGCAATGACATTGCATCGAATACGGCGGAAGATTTTTCAAATGTTGAGGTGCAGGGATACTATGCTTCAGGTATGCAAACGACTAAGCCTTTGATGAGATCGTTGGGTGCGGACTTTACAAACGGATTCCCAATCAGTGGGGCACCAGATAGCGTATCGTACAGTTTCTATGCCAATAAACTGGTCGTGGCTTACGATGTGTTTGTAGAAATTGATGCTGATAATACCGATAGCAAATTGCAAGACATTGTATGTACCGTCAATCAAACCAGTGCCAACTGTGGGGCTGGATCAGCTGCCGGGACAACTGCCGTATTTCCAAAAGGAACTTCTTATTACTACAAGTTGGGTTATTTTATACCGGGTAGGGATATGAAAACTTCGGAAGTTCTTCGATCATTTACATTGTCTGATGATATAAAATTGTCTTATTAGTATGAAAGTATTGTTTAAAGTTTTTTTCTTTTCATTGTTTTTCTCTGTTTGGGCGAATGCTCAAAAGAAGGATAGCTTGTTGCGTGTAGTGACTTACAATACCGTTGATCAGGTGCAGATCAAATGGTTGCCAAGAAATTATGATACATGGATTACAGGTATGAAAGGCGGTTATACCATTGAGCGTTTTGAAATGGAAAAAGTGTCAGGCAAATGGCAAATGGTGGCTAAGGAGATGTTGACGAAGACGCCAATTCTTCCCTGGGATGACGACCGTCTTAGAAAAGAAGCTCCAAATAATCCTGATTTGAGAAACATCGATGCGATGATTGCCGGAAGGGATCTTGATCAAAAAGCAAAACCGGAAGACTTGAAACAGAGCGCTGATCTTCAATCAAACAAAGATTTTACTTTTATCATCGCCTTGTTTGCGCAGGCGATAAAAAACAAGACGTCGGAGGCAATGGGTAATTACTACGAAGACAAAACAGCGTTACCCGGCAAAACTTATTTGTACCGAGTGACCATGGTGAGCAATCCTAAAATCCAATCGGATATTGTGGTGACAAGAAAAAATCTGACAACGCTTCCTGGCATTACCGGTTTCTTGTCGAAGAACATACACAAAGGCGTAGAGTTGTACTGGCTAAACCCAGAGCATTCCGGATATATTTATTATGATATTTACCGTTCGGATTCCAAGAACGGCAACTTTGCTAAAATAAATGAACACCCGTTCATTGGAGACATTGGTGTCATTACAGACAGTAAACGCCTAAAATATACAGATACTTTTCCTCAGTTGGAAAAACCTTACTATTACAAGGTAGTTGGAGTGAACCCATTTGAAAAACAAAGTGCTCCTTCAGCAGTACTCATGGTGAAGCCGAGTTATTTTTTACAAACGGCCCCGCAAATTACGGACGGTGTTTCAAGCAATAACAAAGACATTCATTTGAAATGGAAAGTGTCTGAAGAGGAAAGACCTCACATTCATTCTTTCGCTGTCTATTCGGGGACCTCTGCTGTAGGACCTTTTAAAAAAATCAATGAGAAAATATTGGATGGGAAGACCAGCGATTATTATGACATGCGAAAAGTGAAACCGACTTTCAATTACTATACAGTGTGTGCTTTTGGGGAGGCAGGTGATTCTACCTGTTCCATTCCTAAAAATGTTTTCTTGGTCGATTCCATCCCACCTGCACCTCCGGTGATTGTATTTGGTAAATGCGATACTAATGGAGTGGTGACAGTGAAATGGAAAAAAGGAGGGGCTGACGTCATTGGTTACAGAATATTCCGCACGTATTACAAACACAAAGAACCTATTCGTATTACTGTAGGAGATATACAAGATACGGTTATCGTAGATACAGTGGAAGTGAAAACAGGATGGAGAAAAGTATACTACGTTGTGGGTGCCATCGATGAAGTCTTCAATGCTTCTGAGATGAGTATTTATTATGAAGTCCCAATGCCTGATTTCACACCTCCTACAAACGGTGTGTTTACCAATTACGTGGCGGGTTATTCGGGCATTACGTTAAACTGGATTCCAAGCACCGCAGAGGATATCAAAACGCAATACATCTTACGCAAGTCTGAGTTTGATTTTGCGTGGCAACCTTTCATGAAATTTTCAGGAGACAGTTTGAAAATCAAACAATGTAGAGATACGCTTACCAAATCGAACATCTGGTATGAGTATGCTTTGGTAGCAGAAGATTCGTCGGGGTTAAAATCCAAGCCTTCTCAGAGCTTGCGTATTCAGCAACCGGAGAAGAATCCATTTCCGGTTGTAAAGAACCTACAAGTATTTGTGAGCAGAGACAATAAGATGGTCAAGCTGGTTTGGGATTTTGACATGAATGCATCAGGCTTTAAAATCATGCGTTCTAAAAACGGAGAAGCTGTACAGACCTATGAATTTGTCCCGGGATCGAAGCGAGAGTTTTATGACAAATGGTTGACTCCAAACACGGAGTATACATATGCCATCATTGCTGAAATACCTGATGGAAGGAAATCTTTGATGAGTAAAAAAGTGATTGCCAAATACTAAAGAGGCGATTAACGGATAATGAATTTTTAATGAAATGATACAATTATGAAAAAGTGTTTTTTACTTTCATTTTTTGTTTTGCTGTGCATTGCGGCTAAACTTTCTGCGGCGACAATTTATGTCAACGGCAATTACACAGGCAGTACGGAAGACGGTACGTCATGGGCCACCCCTTATAAAACGCTGGATGCAGCTATAGCCAATGCTGCACCCAATGACCAGATCTGGGTAGCCAAAGGAACGTATTTGGCACCCAATGATAACTACAATTCACTGCAAGGGTTTTACATCAATAAAAACCTTTCGATCTATGGAAGCTTTGGCGGAGATGAAACATCCATTTTCGAAAGAGATCTGGCCAATGACAGTACTTATTTGGAAACCTATCCGGATGGAAGTTCTGGTATTACTGGTAGCATTATCAATGTGGACAAAAACATCATGGTAACATTGGATGGATTTTGTTTTAAAAATTACAGCATTGCTATAGACCAACATTACGATGCTTTACCGAACAGGACTTTTTCAGCCACACCGAGTGATCGTTTTAACATTACCCTTAACAACAGTGTTTTTTATAATGGTGTCATGCCATTATGGTTTGATTATTTCGGTGATGTAGATGTTTCAAATACCGTCTTTAGATATACTAATGGAACTATACATTTTTCTACAAGTAATGTATCGCCTGATGACGGCAGTACAGATGCGCGTTGTAATTTTAAATTTACTAATTCTTCCTTTAGCGGAAACATCGGTCCCGGTTTTCAATCCAACAGAGCCAATCTTACATTCTTAAAATGTCATTTCTTTAACAATAATGCAAGCTCTATATGGAGCAGCACTTCAGGTGATATCACCGTTACTGACTGTGAGTTTAACAACAACAGTGCGGATATGATTGCGGTAATCAATCATGCGCAGACCGGTAAGGTGACTATTCAAGGGTGTAACTTTCACGATAACGGTGGATACTCTATTGTGCAATTGAGATTGGTTAGTATACAGGAGCTTGATATCCAGAATACAATTTTTAATAATAGCACAAATACTATTTTTTCTACAGATGCACCGGTTGTAAACATCGACAATGTTACCGTGTCTAATTGCAATGTATCCACCATATACGCACCTGTTTTTTCAATCACCGGAGCGTACAGTAAGACCAACATTACAAACAG
>DATHPB010000078.1:0-2243 GCA_035484295.1 Cytophagaceae bacterium | reverse complement strand
GCTTATTATAGAAGAATTAAAAACTTCTTCTTCTGTGCTTCCGAAAACAGTGCTCTGTGGAATTAGGTTCAGAGAGGTTATAATATTTTGTACAGAACAGATAAATAAAGTTGAAAACTTAGGGCATAACCTTTGCAGCTTTTTATTGAACAAGATGTTATTCTATATCTACCTCAACACTAACAACGTTATTATGAAAACCCTCATTCAAATCGCCATTATATTTTGCTTATTATTATTCACTATTGTGTCATCTTTTGCCCAAACCAGTCAAAAGGAGCACCATCATTTGCTCAGCCTTCACCATAAAAAAGCACAAGACGATCATCACAACGTTGCATTGCATAAAACATCCACTGCAGAATTTCGCAGGAAAGAGGCCATAGATGCGGGAATGTCCATTAGCGCAGCAAGAGCTACCCACCATGACATGTTAAAAACCGACACACCGGAAAAAAGTAAGGTGATAAGAAAACATCATAGAAAATTATCTTCGTACCATAAAGAAGCTGTAAAACACAATGCTGCACTCAGCAGACAATTAGCCAAACCGGATCCTGACGAAAAAAAAGTACAGGCGCATATCGATGCAGTAAACCGTTCACTGGATAATGCTGAACAGGAAAATCAATCGCTGCTAAACGATTCTGCATTGAAGTAAATACGGTGTTTCTCTATTCATAGACCAAATGCCTTGTCTCCTAGACCAAGGTCTTTGTAATAACCGATCAAAGAACTTAACTTAGTGATCGATTTTTACAACAGACCTTTTGATAAATAAACAACATCTTTACTTTACTGATCGCATACACTTTTATAAAAGTGTGTTATGGTTGTGTCTTCTGGTATTGTGTTCCCAACATATCGTCATCGCACAACCGGAGTTAGATTCTACCATCATCGACAAATTGTTCGCTGAAAAAAACAACAAGAAGACCAAGCTGTTACCCTTGCCTTATGCCGGTTACCTTCCGGAAACTCACTTTCTGGCTGGCGGAGCCCTGCTGGTCACTACTCGTTTAAGCAAAGACACTTCTCTTCCTTTTTCTTATACAGAAACTGATTATACTTACACACAAAACCATCAGACCATCATAGAGAACGACATGTTTCTGTACCTTGGTCATCATTACATCTTAAAAGGATTAATTGGTTATGAAAGTTACCCTGATAAATACTGGGGTATAGGCAACAAGACCAGCAGTGATTCTTTAAACGGATACAACAGCAGACGTATTTTTGCCGATCTTACTTTTGTAAGAAAAATAAACAAGAGATTATATGTCGGTCTTAAGTACCGACTTTACAAAATGTACGACATCAATTTTTTAAATGGAACAGATAACCTCAACCATTCTCATGTAACAGGCTACAACGGAAGTTTTTCCAATGGTGTAGGTTTTGCACTGATATGGGATTCCAGAGATAATATCTTAACGACTTCCACCGGAACGTACATTGGTATTTTCAATCCGAAATTTGGCAAGTACACGTTCAGTGATCATACCTTTTCCAGGTATGAATTGGATGTACGTCATTTCATCAAACTCGACAGTAAAAACATCTTGGCTTTTCAACTCGTAGGTAACTTTGTAACCGGTGATGCCCCCTTCAACATGCTGGCTATTACAGGTAGCGACGACGACATGCGCGGCTACTACAAAGGAAGATACAGAGATAAAGACTACTTATCGATACAAGCAGAATACCGCAGGCATTTGTTCTGGCGCATCGGTGTCACTGCATTTGTCTCTACAGGAGATGTCAATAACAACCTTGGAAACTTATTCAGCACATTGCCGAAGTATTCTTACGGAGGAGGAATACGTTTAAAGGTCAACCGTAAAGAAAATATCAACATCCGTCTGGACTATGCCTGGGGTACACCGGGTAATCAAGGCCTGTACATTTATCTGGCAGAAGCCTTTTAAATCATATTTCTGCAGTTAGCATTTTCCACTTTTTTCATCGTATACGCGATGGATCATATCCGCTACTACGCCTGTCCAGCCCGTTTGATGGCTGGCACCGATTCCTCTACCGTTTTCACCGTGAAAGTATTCATAAAATAAAATCAGGTCCTTGAAATGCTCGTCGTGCGCGTATACCGTATATTGAGCATGTACTTTCCTTAAACCGTGTTCATCACGTTGAAAAATACCAATGAGTCGTTTGGAAATTTCTTCTCCAATTTGTCTCAAATTCAATTGCACACTTGATCCGGTGGGGTATTCCACTTTGAA
>DATHPB010000077.1:0-5452 GCA_035484295.1 Cytophagaceae bacterium | reverse complement strand
AAACCGAGCCGACGACAGATACAGGTGGAGGATTAGACGTAGGCTATATCGATACAGGAGACTGGATGGCGTATAACAACATCAACTTCCCTACAACTGGTAATTACATCGTTTCGTACCGTGTGGCCAGCGTTTCAGGTGGTGCTTTATCGTGTGACTTGAATGCAGGCAGCATTCAATTGGGTTCTGTGAATGTACCGGCTACAGGCGGATGGCAAAACTGGACGACCATCACTCAGACGATAACTGTTACTGCAGGTACTTATAACTTCGGCATCTTTGCGCAAGCGGGCGGATGGAACATCAACTGGTTCTCTATCGCTCCTGCGTCAACAACAGGTACAGGTGGTGGAGGTAGCGGTACTACGGTTTCTGCACCGGTAGTGAGTCTTACGGCTCCGACAAACAATGCCAGCTATAACGCACCGGCTTCCATTACCATCAGTGCGAGCGCTTCTGCTGCTGGTGGAACGATCACGAAAGTGGATTTCTACAGCGGTTCTACTTTATTGGGTACTTCTACCCAATCGCCATACAGCTATACCTGGACGAATGTAGCAGCAGGAAGTTATACGTTCAAGGCGATTGCTACCAACAATGCCGGAGCAACGACCACATCGGCTACCGTGGCGGTTACCGTAAAGACCGTAACAAGCAGCAATGGTTGTTCTGGTGTGGCGCAGTATGTGGAAGCAAACAATTACGTAGCGGGAAGCATCGTGCAAAACAGTGGCAACAAGTACCAATGCAAACCTTATCCTTATTCAGGATGGTGTAACGGAGCAGCCTGGGCTTATGGACCGGGAACAGGTTCATACTGGACAGATGCCTGGACTTTGCTGGGCTCCTGCTCTTCCGCTCGTTATTCCAACGATGCGTCTGCCAACGAAACGGTTACGGTTTCTCCTAACCCTACAAGCGGTGTCATCAACATTGCGACACCTGGTGACGCTACAGTAACTGTATACAACAGCCAGGGCAGTGAAGTAGCAACTGCTACGATGTCCATCAACGGGACAATCAACATCAGCAACCTGGCGCCAGGTATTTATGTAGCCAAGATCGATACAGGAGATAACGTGATTACACGTACCATCATTAAAAACTAAAGCTTCCGTATCAAGCATAAAAAATGAAATCCCCTTCAGGTACTGCCTGAAGGGGATTTTGCATTTACGAGGTGTTGAAATGTCGTAGGGTTACTGCAATGTTTTATTTCGTCCAATAGCAAAGGATGAAAGCGACAATCAGCAATGAAACCAGGTCATAACCGGCATTGATGGCAAAAAGCTTCCACGATTTTTTTTCCCATACCGTGCTGCCCAAATGTCCTGGAAAATAAAAACCAAGCCAGGTAAAGATAGCAGCACTCATGGCATTGGCAAAAGGACTCATTTGACTGACCTCCGGAACAAATGTCCAGGCGGCAATATTATGCGCAAACACCCAGGCAAAAAGAAAATTTCCGATGAGCATGAAAAGCATACCTTTCATCATCACACCCTTGTCAGGTTTTTCGCCGGTATCATAGCCCATCTCTTTTGCCCACGCTTTACCGAATAAAGGAGCGAACCAGATGGCACCCAGGATGAAGTTGATGACAACAGCCACTAGAATGGCAACGACATTGATTTTTAGTTCCATAGCGATGTAAGTTTATGTTTAGTTATTGAAATCTAATATATCTTTTACATAAGAGCAAAGAGCGTCTCGGTTTTTCGAAAAGATATAGTTGGATTTTAACAGGCAGAAAAATGGTCTCCTATTGAAAGGTGCAAAGCCTGGTGCGGTTGACCATTTTATGTTTTTATTTTAGTGGGTGTAACTAAAATTCGGGCAGATGTTTTATATTAAAAATATCTGCTCATAAAACGACACATGTACGCTACATGAACAAGGACTTTGATTTCAAATTCGTCAAACCGGATAAGTCGCTCGATGACTTTGTAGAGAGTCTTGGGATGTTTCATAGTCCGTTAGACGAAGCAAAGGAAGTGGTTGTAATGCCTGACGGAAGAATTGATTTGTTTTTTTCGCAATCTGCCTCGGAGTCTTTTCATGTGACACTTATCGGATTGGAAACGGTACCTGAACAAAGAAGTATTGTACCGAAGACACTTGCTTTTGTGATCAGCTTCAAACCACTTGCCGTTGAATACATTTTGCAAACTTCCATTGCAAGTTTATTAAACAATGCAATAGATTTACCCAATGGCTTTTGGAATTTCAATACAGAAGACTTGAAAGATTTTGACGCATTTTGTAAGAAAGCGTCAGAAAAAGTAAGAGAACTTATGCCCGCCGCAGTGGATGAAAGAAAACGTAAACTTTTTGAATTGATGTATTCGTCGAAAGGATCATTGACCGTAAAAGAGCTTTCTGAGCGCGTGCATTGGAACAGCAGGCAAATCAATCGCTATTTCAATCAGCAATTTGGACTTTCATTAAAGGCATATTGTAGTATTCTACGCTTCAGGGCATCGTTAGAACATATTGCACAGGGGAAACTTTTTCCCGAACTAAACTTCACGGATCAAACGCATTTTATAAAAGAGATCAAAAGATTTTCAGGCGTAGCTCCGAAAGAATTGTCTAAAAACAAGAACGACCGATTTGTACTATTATCGGTCTTAAAACAAAAATAATTTTGTGTCGCTAACTGAATTTTTACGACATGAAATTAAAGAACAAACAAATCGCCATTGTGGGAGCTGGTCCGGCAGGATTGACATTGGCAAGACTTTTACAACTTAAGGGTTGCGGTGTAAAAGTATATGAAAGGGATGTTAACAAGGATGCCCGCGTGCAAGGCTCGCCTCTTGACATGCACGAGGGATCAGGAATGGCGGCTTTACGCCGCGCCAATTTATTGGATGAGTTTAAAAAGAATTACCGTCCCGGTGCAGATAAAATGCTAATCGTAAATGAACAGGCAGAAATATTTTTCAGTGACCATTCCACTAAATCGGGTGAAAATTTTGGCAGTGAAAGTTTTCGTCCTGAAATAGATCGTGGTCCGTTAAGAAACATGCTGTTGGAATCTTTACAACCGGAAACCGTTGTATGGGATAGTCATTTTATTTCCATGGAAAAACAGAATGCAGGGTGGTGGTTGCATTTCAAAAACGATTCGTCTGCTTACGCAGATCTTGTCGTTGCTGCTGATGGTGCCAACTCTAAGATTCGTCCGTACTTCACAAATACCAAAGCTTTTTATTCGGGGATAACGATGCTTGAAGGCAATGTGTGCAATTCGAAAAAAAACGCACCTCGTATAGATGCGTTGTTGAACGGCGGTAAAATAATGGCTTTTGGAAACAAGAAAAATTTATTGCTCGGTAAAAAAGGCAACGGAGATTTAGGGTTTTACGCCAGTTTAAAGACAGATGAAAGTTGGGCAAGCAACAATGGTCTGGATTATTCTGATGCCATACAAGTGTTGGCTTGGTTTAAGACAACCTATTCCGAATGGGGCAGTATTTGGTACGAACTGTTTGAAAATGCAGCAACACCTTTCATTCCTCGTCCTATCTATTGTATGCCGTTGGATCAAACCTGGAAAACATTGCCTGATGTGACAATGCTTGGTGATGCCGCGCACGTGATGCCGCCCTTTGCAGGAGAAGGAGCCAACATGGCGATGCTTGATGCGTTGGAATTGAGTGAATGCCTGACATCAGATGTATACCCAACGGTGGAAGAAGCCATTTCTTTTTATGAAATAAACATGCGGAAGAGAGCAGCAAAGGCGGCGCAGGAATCACTTGAAAATGGCGAGCGCATGCATTCGGAAGCTGCATTGAATGACCTGTTGAAAATGTTCAGTGAACATTGAAAACCAGTGTCTGGACATGATGAAACAAGTATGACCTTTAAGAACGATGGTAAATAAGGTTTGCTCAAATTAAAAAGGGATAGACTCTTTATCGCTTATTAGAGTACCTACTTTTCGGTATTTTTCATTCTTTTCAATCTGTTTCTTTGAAAATAGGGTAGACAGCCACTTACCTAATAATCGTTTGTTATATATAGCCGTATAAATTCCTTATAATTTTATTACTATGAAATCATTTTTACTTGCTCTCGTTTTTTTATTGTCGACTTTTGGTATAGCATTGGAGAGCCATGCACAGGTAATCTATACCGTTACCAATGGCAATGATTCAGGCCCTGGCAGTTTGCGTCAAGCCATTATGGATTTTAACGCTAATATGTTCAATGGCAAAGTGCAATTCATGTTACCAATTTTTAGTAACATCTACCTGCTTTCACCTTTACCTCCTTTAAATGATGCTGCTGCCATCATACCTAGTGGAACCAGTATGATTAACATTTACGCAGGGAATGCATCCGTCGCTTTGTCGGACGGCTTTTGCCAAAGGGATTTTATCCTGAATGCGTTCAAGACAGTGACTTCTTATGGATTATCAAACACGATCACCTATACCGGCTTTTACCCCAAGGCATTTGCCGTTACCAATACTAATGATTCGGGAACGGGTTCTTTTTCCGATATGCTTCGGCTCGCTATCGCGAGAAATGTAACGGCGTATGATTCCATTGTGTTTAACATTCCAGGTCCGGCACCGCATGTTATACAGCCGCTTTCGCAACTGGCCTCGCAGAGTCCTGTAGTCATAGACGGAAGCACGCAACCCGCCAATGGTTACACTGGAAATGCACCCAAAATAGAATTGGATGGTAGCCTGGCCACTAATGGATCAAGTAGTGTCGGATTATTTTTAGATGGAAGCAATTTTAATGGCATTGTGAACGGGGCCGCCAAATCTCAGGTACATGGCCTTTACATCCATGGTTTTGGTGTAGGTATTGGTTATACTTGTTCTGACCTGATCATTGGGAAAGTAGGGAATGGCAATGTTGTTTCGGGCAATACAATAGCAATAGGGAGTGTATATCCCGATAGATCTGTAGCCACAGCAGATCAGGTCAGCATTCAATACAATATCATAGGCTTGAATCCTTCCGGTGGTTTACAGCCCAACACTCAAGGAATAATTTTTAAAGGAAACAATGTTTCCATTCTCAACAATACCATTTCAGCGAATCTGAATTATGCGGTTTTAGGATATTATAACACCACGGGAACTCTACTGAAAGGCAATCGCATCGGTGTGTCGTCGGATGGCAACACGGCGATAGGGAATGGTAAAGGAGTCCTTTTGATCAATACCAATGCCGCTACGATTGGAGGATCAGGAAGCGATGGTAACATTATATCTGCAAATAACGGCAATGCTATAGAACTCAATAGTTGTTTGGCTACGACCATTACAAACAACATCATTGGTACTGACATCACAGGAACACAAAACTTCGGAAACAAAGGTATTGGTATTTCCGCCAACAGTTCAACAACCACGCTTATAGGTGGCACCACTCTTAGCAGCGGCAATACCATTGCTTATAATGCAACAGGCGTTTCTTTGGG
>DATHPB010000076.1:0-5532 GCA_035484295.1 Cytophagaceae bacterium | reverse complement strand
AAACCCGATAAACATGCAGGTCCGGTAAAAGGCATTCCTCAATACCGCTACAATCAACATTACTTCTGCGTATACTTTCCATTCAAACCCTTAATGATCCTGACAGAAATGAACCTGTGGATTGGACTGAGTGCATTGCTTCTATTGATTTTTATCTTTTTCAGTTATGCTCTTTATACCATACTTAAACAGAAACACTTGTCAGAAATACAACGTGATTTTATCAACACGATGACTCATGAATTTCAAACCCCCATATCCACCATATACCTTTCGTCTGAAGTCATCAAAGATCCATCCATTATACAACATCCCGAACGCTTAACCAATTATGCTACCATCATTCAGGCTGAAACTATCCGACTGAAAAAACAAGTGGAATCTGTATTACAAGTAGCCAAAATAGACAAACAAAAGATAAACTTATCCAAAGAATACCTCAGTGTAGAAAAGCTTTTGTACAAAGTGGCGGATTATATTCTTCAATCACAACCTCTGTTGTCAAAAGAAGACCTCTCCTTTAAGATGGAAGACCAGTTACCTTTGGTATATGCAGACCCGCTTCATTTGTTCAACATCATGTATAACCTAATAGACAATGCCATCAAATATTCAGATAAAAATGTAGCCATTACCATTTCTACCCGCCGGCAAAAAAAAGGAGTGGTATTTCAAATTGCAGACCAAGGTATTGGACTGAAAAAATCGGACCTGAACAAAATATTCCATAAATTTTATCGATCGGAATCCATCCAGCAAAGTACCAACAAGGGATTTGGCATTGGCCTATATTATGTAAAGCTTGTTGTCAGCGCACATGGTGGTCATGTAACGGTAGAAAGTGAACCGGGTAAAGGCAGTACCTTTTCTATCTACCTGCCTCTTTCCAATTAGTTGTCATGATGAACAAGGTAAAAATATTACTGGTAGAAGACGATCCCAACCTGGGATTCGTTATTCAGGATTCTCTTGATCAGAAAGGATTTGATGTATCACTTTGTCCTGATGGAGAAAGCGCATGGAAGAAAATACAGGAAGAACTTTTTGACATTTGTATATTGGATATTTTACTTCCGAAAATGGATGGTTTTGAATTGATCAAGCTTATCCGTTCAGTAAATCAAGAAATACCGGTTTTGTTTCTTTCTGCACGGGCATTAAGCGAGGACCGCATCACTGGATTCAGGCTTGGAGCGGACGATTACATTACCAAACCATTCAGCATGGAAGAATTAATCTTCCGAATCGATGTATTCGTCAGAAGAAGTAAAATAAATCTCCAGGAAGATTTATTTTCGATTGGAGATTATACTTTTCATTCGCAAAATGGTACCCTTCTCTTTGATCATCGGGAAGTGCAACTCACTCAAAAAGAAGTAGAGGTATTAAAACTCTTTTGCCTGCACCTTAACCAAACCATAAAGCGGGAAGACATTCTTAAATTCATTTGGGGAGACGATGATTATTTCATGGGAAGAAGCCTTGATGTATTCATTTCCAAACTTAGAAAACACCTGAACAAAGATCCCCGTGTTTCCATTATCAACGTCTTCAACGTAGGATTCAAACTTGTTGTAAAAAATTAAGACATTATCTTTTCCAAATAATGGTACTCAATACCAAACTCTTTTTTGATCGATTCGATCTTACTTTTCAATACCGGTAAGTCGGTAGATTTAGACGTTTTTGTACCCACCAGCATTACATTTTTACGGGTATGTTCACTGGAAATGAATTCAAATATCTTCGTGTCGTACTGGTATTGTTCCATAATCAAGGCGCGGATCGTATCGGTAACCATTTCAAATTGGCGCTCTTTAAAAATACCGTACTTCAACAGAGGACTTCGTTGTTCCTTGCCTTTCAATTGTTGGCGAATTTGTTTGTGACAACAAGGTGCACAAATGATCAACGCAGCGGAAGCTTGCAATCCTTTTTGGATCGCATCGTCAGTAGCCGTATCACAAGCATGAAGAGCAATCAACACATCGATATGCTCGTTGGAAAACTCCTCGATGCGCCTGCTTTCAAAAGTCAATTCTTTAAAACCACAACGTCTGGCAATGTCGTTGCAGGAAGCTACCAGTTCTTTCCGAAGTTCTATGCCCACTACCTTCACTTGCAGTCCTAATTTATTGTACAGATAGTCGTACAAGGCAAACGTCAGGTACCCCTTGCCAGATCCCATGTCCACGATATTAAGCTGTTTCGGAAGCTCGGCATCTTTGAGCAATGTTTCGATGACTTCCAGGTATTTGTTAATCTGCCGATATTTGTCGCTCATTCTTGGAATAACCACTCCATGTTCGTCAGTGATACCCAGCAAATGTAAATAAGCGTCGTTGTCCAACACTCTTTTCTTCTTTACCCTGTCGTGTTGTTCAGACGGACGTTCAGAAAAAGTAGCTTTGAGTTTAGAGAGCGTTGCTTTTTCTTTTTTAGAAATGAATAAAGTAAAATCGGCTACAGTAGTAAACAAACTAGCCGTTAAAAAAGTAGTTCCCATCAAATCTTTCAACAGCACAATCCCTTCCTGTATCGTTACATTCTTTACCTGGTCATTGGTTTGGTAACGGTAGGTAAAAGACAGGTGTTGCAAACCTTGAAGCGTTACACTTCGGATATAGACATTTGTCAAGTCCAATCCAGGTTTTAACACTTTGGAAAGCGTAAGCTTTACAAACTCTTCTTTTGAAAGACTTTGTTTCAGCAGCTCAATAAATTCAGTGATTACCAGTTCCGATGAACGCTCCATGTATTGAAGTTACGAAAAAAGACAGAAATATTACGATATATCTTCCAGTTCCTGCCGGTAATCGTATTGCAAGTCTTCGTGCAAGGTAGAAAGTGCTTTTCTTATTTTTTTAAGTTGTTGTTCGTATAAATTTTCCAATACAGCACTCGAGTGAATGGCAATACCCGATCGCTTGACTTGTTGACAGAAATAAATGAGCACTTCTATCTCTACCGTTTTGGATTCAGAGTAGCGAATATATTTACCTGCTGTACGTACAATTTTACGCAAGGTCTTCTTTGCCAAATACACGCTGCTTTTATTGACCTGTGTAAATAGTTCGTCTATTTCTTCTTTGATGTTTTGTATATAGGTCCTTTCATCGTCCGCTTCAAATAAAAGGAAGGTCAGCAATTCCTTGTTGTCCTTCTTGTATTTTCCCAGACGAATGCACAAGTCCTGCAGTTGCTTGGCAGACAACGCTTGTAATTCCTTCCTAAGTTCGTTGAGTGTAGCCGATTTCATAAACGGTATCCTGATCCTAAGTTAAGAAATACAAGCGCTTTCACTACACAATAAATTGTTTTTTATCTTCGTCCCATACACAACCCAGCTGTTCTTTCCAGGCTTCCAGACTTCCCTTCATAAAAGAACGTATTTCCTTTTCCGCTTTTTGTTCTTCCAGTTCACGGTGCAAAATTAAATTGATACGACGTGCCAATACCGCTTTGTAGTCGGAATGTATGTACATCGGATAACCACACCACCAATCGTGATGAAACTTTTTAGTAAGCAAATCGAGTAAACTCTTTTCTTTATTGCCATCCCATAAATACTCGGATTGTTCCACATCGTAATACACAATACCCAAACCCTCACCGGCTATGACTTCAAAAATTTTCAATCGGGCTGTTTCCTTTTCCAGAGATAAGGCTCCGCCTGAATAACAGGCGCCAAACAAATCAAAATAACAAGTACGTTCCATAGATCTTTTCTTTAAAGTTTATACTTCAAAGAAAAGGAACTGATCCGCATCCTATTTGCGGGGATAAAAAATTATCGGAATTATCGGTCTTACGACCATTACATATTATTCTTCTTCGTAAAATTCTTCCAAGGCTCCCATATAAGCCATGTTCCATCCATCCACCATGTCTTCGTAATCTTCATCCGGAATATTACTGTGACGCAACTCCAACGAAGTACCTTGCTTATGCGGATGCAGAATGATCGTTACTATGGACTGTTCCTCCTGTCCCTCAAAATACCATTGCTGAACAATCTTTCTGTTTTCTTCAAATTCCAGGTTCTTACCCACAATGCTATCGTCCCATAACGAAAATTCAGAACCTGGTTCTGTGCTCATCTCCGCTTTCTCTCCTGTCCATAATTGTATTGTGGCAGGGTTGGTCAATGCTTTGTATAAATCTTCCGGAGCCGCTGTGATGATGTAGTATTTTTTGTAATCTTTCATTGCTTATTTGTTCAGCATCTCCAAATATAACTCTTCCACTTTCTTTCTGGCCCAGGGTGTTTTTCTCAAGAAAGTCAAACTCGATTTTATACTCGGATCATTTTTAAAACAATTGATGGATATCCTCAAAGCCATTTGTTCCCAACCGTAATATGCTTCCATATCTTTCAACATGGATTCCAACGTTTTTCCATGTAGCGGATTATTTACTTGAGCCATCGACATACGATCTACTTTTTGGACAAATGATCCAAACGGTCATTCAAGGCATGAAGTTCGTCCAACAATTGAAGACGCACATCCTTTGCATAAGGATTTTCCAATTCAATAGTCAAAAAAAGATCCATGGAATCTTGTCCTAAGTTGCGCTTGATGTTCAATAAATATTGGTAGGCAGGTGTTTTTTGCTCCACGTCAGGAATATCCATTTCATTGCAAGCTCTGCCAATGAAATGTGTCAATGCCTGTACATAAGCCATCTGTCTATCGTGCACATCAGGCGTACGTTCCAGCACGTTCAAGCCAATATTATGACGAAAGAAACGTGTCAGGATCAATCCCTTGCGCGTACGCACCGGACACAGTACCATATTCAATCCTTTGATTCCGTCCTTGCCGCTTTGAGGACCAAACAACGGATGCGTGCCGATGATCTCTACTGTAGCTGGAAAATATTTTTCCATCAATGCGATGGGTTTTACTTTTACTGAAGACACGTCGAAAAGCATGGCCCTGGGTTTCACCATGTCTTTGATGTCTATGATCAAATGCTCCAGAAACTGCACCGGTACAGCCAACACAAGCATATCACAGGAAGCCACTTCTTCCAGGCTTCTCCACTTCACTCCCTGTATAGCTTCTACTTCTTTTTTCTTATCGACACGATCGTATACATACACTTCCATTTTATCGCTCAAATAAGGAATTGCAAATTTTCCAAAATTACCAAAACCAATCCAACCTAGCTTTTTTCTCGTTTTCATAAACACAGGTAAAATGTGTAAAGAGTATACGTCATCTAACGACAAAAGATTATACAGTTCGTATAGGAATTCCATTATCCGACAACCAATGCTTGAGCTTCGGAATTTCTATTTCTTTAAAATGGAAAATACTCGCCGCCAAAGCCGCATCCGCTGAACCTTCAGTGAATACATCAACAAAGTGCTGCATATTCCCCGCTCCTCCCGATGCAATAACAGGAATATTTAAACGATGGGATATAGCAGATGTCAGCACATTAGCAAAACCAGCCTTTGTACCGTCATGATCCATAGATGTCAACAGTATTTCACCTGCACCTCTTTCCTGTACCTCTATTGCC
>DATHPB010000075.1:0-6350 GCA_035484295.1 Cytophagaceae bacterium | reverse complement strand
TTATAATGGATAGCTTGCGTAATACTTTCCAGGGCGTTGTCGTATTTTTCTTCTTCGACTTGTACCAAAGAAAGGGCTTCGTATATAACGCTGGTTAGGGAATCGTACCCTTCATCGATAGAATGCTGCAATACTTTGCGAAGGGCATTTTTTTTCTTGCCTGCTTCTTTAAAAGCAATCAGTAGATCTTGTTTTTTGCTTGATGCAAGTTCAGCAGGTGTCTCGTTTTCATCCTTTGATTTTTTACCTAAAAGGTTTTGTGCAGTTCCCACTAACGTAAGACTGAAAATCAGAAACACACAAAACAACAACGACCGCATAACCTGGCTTAATTCTCACCTCAATTTTGACACTAAGGGATATACGAATATGATTTAATAAAGATTTATTTTCACCGCTAAGATACCCTAAACTTTTGATTTTCTGCAAATTCCTTCGCGAAGTAGGTGATGATGATCTTGGCCCCTGCTCTTTTTATGGCTAATAAGCTTTCATCTCTCACTTTGTCATTAACAAGCCATCCGTTGTTAGCAGCGGCCTTGATCATTGCATATTCCCCGCTTACTTGATACGCAACAATCGGTAGTTCAAATTCATCATAAAGAGTCTTGATGATATCGAGGTAAGCACCGGCTGGTTTGACCATGAGCATATCTGCTCCTTCTGCAAAGTCGAGTTCACCTTCTAACAGCGCTTCCGTACTGTTGGCCGGGTCCATCTGGTATGTTTTCTTATCTCCTGATTTTGGCGCTGAATCCAGGGCGTCACGGAATGGACCATAAAAAGCACTAGCATATTTTGCGGTGTATGACATGATTGACACGCGCTCAAACCCATGCTGGTCCAGCGCATCACGCAAGTACCCGACTCTTCCGTCCATCATATCGGAAGGTCCGATGATATCAGCTCCTGCGACGGCTTGCGCTATGGCCATTTTACCTAATACCTCCCATGTTTCATCGTTCAATATTTCTCCATCCTGGACGATGCCGTCATGTCCGTCTGAGCTATACGGATCCATGGCTACATCGGTAATGAGACAGCATTCGGGGAAACTCGATTTAATGGCACGGATGGTTTGTATATAGCTTGAATTGGGATTATAACTTTCCGTAGCCAGCGAATCCTTGGCAGATTCACTGACATGTGGGAATAAAATGAATGTCTTTAAGCCCAGTGCCATACAATTTTCAATCTCTTTTAAGATAAGATCTTTTGACAGTCTGAATATACCGGGCATAGAAGAGACCTCATGACGGATGTTTTGTCCGTCGGTCACAAATAGAGGGAACACCAGATCGCTAACATTGACCTGATGTTCTCTTACCAGAGAGCGAATGGTTTCCGACTTTCTATTTCTTCTTGGTCTTCTCATGGTTAAATTATTCGAATGATAAGATTGTTTCTTCAATGATGTCACAGCATTCTTTGATCTGTGCTTCTGTGATCACCAATGGAGGTGCGAAACGTATGATATCTCCGTGAGTGGGTTTTGCCAACAGTCCGTTGTCTTTTAACCTGACACATACATCCCAAGCCGTCTTGCCGTCTTTTGTAGGTTTGATGACGATAGCGTTAAGAAGCCCCTTGCCTCTTACTAGAGTAACGATGTCACTTTTGTTCACCAATGCCTGCATGCGTGTACGGAAAAGCTGACCTAGTTTGTCTGCATTATCGGCGAGCTTCTCACTTTTTACCACTTCGAGTGCCGCCATTGCTACCGCACAGGCCATAGGATTGCCGCCGAAAGTTGAGCCATGTTCACCCGGTTTAATGGTCAACATGATTTCATCGCTCGTCAATACGGCAGATACAGGGTAAGTACCGCCTGATAGAGCTTTCCCAAGAATCAACAGGTCTGGGTGTACTCCTTCATGGTCAGAGGCCAATAACTTGCCAGTACGAGCAATACCGGTTTGTATCTCATCCATCATCAAGATCACATTGTGTTTTTTACACAATTCCTGAGCGGTTTTTAAGTATCCTTCCTGAGGTACATATACACCGGCTTCTCCCTGTATAGGTTCTATCAAAAGGCCGCATACATTGGGATTTTGCAAAGCGTCTTCCAGTGCTGGGATGTTATCATAAGGAACGACATGGTATCCAGGCATGAAAGGCCCGAAATTATTTCTGGAGTCCGGATCTGTAGAAGCAGAAATAATACCCAGCGTACGGCCGTGGAAATTGCGCTCTACAGCCACGATGACAGCACGATCAGTGGGAATACCTTTTTTTGTATAACCCCATTTGCGCGCCAACTTGATGGCTGTTTCTGTACCTTCCACACCGGAATTCATCATTAAAACTTTGTCATAGCCGAAGTATTCACACAAATATTTCTCTGTAACACCCAATTTATCGTTATGGAAAGCTCTTGAAGTAAGTGTCAACGTATGGGCCTGTTCAGTCAATGCCTTGATGATGGCGGGGTGACAGTGACCTTGGTTTACGGCACTGTAAGCGGATAAGAAATCATAGTAACGTTTACCTTCCACGTCCCATACAAATACGCCTTCTCCTTTGGCCAATACAACAGGTAAAGGGTGGTAATTGTGCGCTCCATAACGTTCTTCTAAGGCAATATTTTTCTCCGTGGCATTCAAAGTCTCCATCATATGGTAAAATGTAAATAATTTGACAGGGAGCAATTTACTAAAAAAAACAAGCCAAGGGTTATAACCAGACGCTTAAATGGAAGATTATAAGCAAATTCGCTCTCAGGATAAAGTAAGCTTTCCTTTAAGAATAGATAAAAATAAAAGGTATAAGTTTGCGAATTGCATTTTATTTGATGATATTTGCAACCCATTAATTTATTTTGGAATACATTAATCATTAGAAGTCATGGCAAGAGTTTGTCAATTAACAGGAAAAAGAACGAGAGTAGGGAATAACGTTTCTCATGCCAATAACAGAACGAAACGTAAATTTTACCCTAACCTTCAAACTAAGAAGTTCTTCGTACCTGAAGAAAATGGTTGGATTACATTGAAAGTATCGACTAAAGCGATCAAAACCATTAACAAAAAAGGTATCTCTGCGGTGTTGAAAGACGCTGGAGTATTATTATAATATTACAATAGATAATCGCTGCGATCATGGCAAAAAAAGGAAATAGAGTACAGGTCATCCTTGAGTGTACTGAACACAAAACTAGTGGTCAACCGGGCACTAGCCGTTACATTTCTACTAAAAACAGAAAGAACACAACGGAAAGATTGGAGTTGAAAAAATTCAACCCTATTTTGAAAAAGTATACTGTTCATAAAGAAATTAAATAGTTATGGCAAAGAAAGTAGTTGCAACCCTGAAAAGCACTGATCCGAACAAAGGTTTTGCGAAGATCATCAGAGCGGTGAAGTCTGATAAAACAGGCGCATACACGTTCAAAGAAGAAATGGTTCCTGTCACAGAGGTTCAGGAAGCATTAAAAAGATAATCTTACATTAAGGTAAGTATACAAAAAGTCCCGATAAGGGACTTTTTTTGTAACTGAGGAAACGGTTTAGTTATGGGGTTATTCGATTTCTTTTCTAAAGAAAAAAAAGAATCGCTGGACAAAGGGCTTGCCCAGACCAGGGAAAGTTTTTTTGGAAAGCTGAGCAAAGCTGTTTTGGGTAAATCCAAAGTGGATGGGGAAGTATTGGATAATTTGGAAGAAGTACTTGTGACATCTGATGTAGGTATTGAAACGACACTCAAGATCATTGATAAGATCGAAGAACGTGTGGCCAATGACAAATACTCAAGTACATCGGAGTTAGACAAGATATTAAAAGAAGAGATCGCCGGTTTATTAAAAGATGCCGACGGAAACAATAAAGAAGATTTTGAACTCCCTTTGGTCAATGGTCCTTACGTGATCATGGTTGTAGGTGTCAATGGAGCGGGCAAAACGACCACTATCGGCAAACTGGCCACGCAGTTTCAGAAGCGTGGAAAGAAAGTGGTGCTTGGTGCAGGTGACACATTTCGTGCTGCGGCAGTAGATCAACTGAAACGGTGGGGTGAACGTGCCGGTGTTCCGGTTATTTCACACGGTATGAATACGGATCCTGCTTCCGTTGCTTTTGATACGGTGAAACAGGGAGTAGAGATGCAGGCTGATGTCGTGATTATCGATACAGCGGGAAGATTACATAATAAGATAGGTTTGATGGATGAGTTGTCGAAGATCAAACGTGTCATTCAGAAATTTATACCGGATGCTCCACATGAAGTACTGCTTGTACTGGACGGCAGCACCGGACAAAACGCATTGAATCAAGCGAGGGAATTTACAAAAGCAACTGAAGTAACTGCCTTGGCCATCACAAAGCTGGATGGAACAGCCAAAGGTGGAGTAGTCATTGGCATTTCAGATCAGCTGCAAATTCCTGTAAAGTATATTGGAGTAGGTGAAAAAACAGATGACATACAGGTTTTTAATAAACATGCCTTCGTGGAATCATTATTTAAACGTTCGTAGTTTATTCGCTGCGTCGTTATTTTTTTTAATGACCTGTTCTTCTTCTAAAAAAGGAGGCAATGCTTCTCGTAATGAAAAATCAATACCCATCACCATACCTGAAGGCATAGCAGGATCCGTCGTCTTTAAACAAGGAATGTTTGATGCGTCTGGAAAATTAAGCAGCGAAGAAGGAATGCTTTATGGCGTAGAACGTAAGATTTATGTTTACGCTCAAACAAGCATTCGTGCAGTTGACATTGCAGAAGGAGATTTTGTAAACAATGTTTATGAACCTTTAATAGATTCATTGGAATCAAATCCCGATGGTTTCTTTGAAAAAAAAATGAAGCCGGGTAATTATTCTTTGTTCATCTTAGAAAACAGCAGGCTGTATTCTAAGGTAGATGAGAACGGATATTATTTTCCGGTGACTGTCAAGACAGATTCTGTATCTAGCATTCGATTGGAAATTGATTACAAAGCTGTGTATTAACTCACTCGCTCATGAAAGCAAAAGGCAATAAGAAAGTAAAAGTAAATATCATCACCCTCGGTTGTTCTAAGAATCTGGTAGATTCGGAGAATATATTTACCCAACTCAAAGGCAATGGTATTGATGTAGTACATGAAGCGAAGAATGATCAATCCAATGTGGTGATTGTGAATACCTGCGGCTTCATTGACAACGCAAAACAAGAATCCATCGATACCATTCTTCGTTATGTAGATGCGAAGGAGCAAGGTGTAATTGATAAACTATACGTGACGGGTTGTCTCTCGCACCGCTATAAAGATGACTTGGAAAAAGAAATGCCAACGGTTGACGCTTTTTTCGGGACCAATGAATTGTCGTCTCTTTTAAAAAGATTCAAAGCAGATTATAAACATGAATTGGTTGGTGAGCGTTTCATTACGACTCCCAAGCATTTTGCGTATATGAAGATCGCGGAAGGTTGTGATCGTCCGTGTTCTTTTTGTGCGATACCTTTGATGCGTGGAAAAAACATCTCACGTGCCATAGAGGAACTCGTGACGGAAGCAACGAATCATGTGAAAAATGGTACAAAAGAAATTATTCTGATCGCACAAGACCTGACCTATTATGGCTTGGATAATTATGGCAAAAGAAGTTTGGCGGAATTACTGGTAGCACTTTCTGATGTCAAGGGATTGGAATGGATCCGTTTGCAATACGCTTATCCTTCACAGTTTCCGATGGAGATTCTTCCCATCATGAGAGAACGCAGCAACATCTGTAAATACCTGGACATGCCTTTGCAACATGCATCAACAGAGATGTTGAAGATCATGCGTAGGGGAATCAGTCGCCATCGTACAGAAGAATTACTAACAGATATCAGAAAGGAGGTTCCGGGTATCGCGATACGCACCACACTCATTGTCGGACATCCGGGAGAAACGGAAGAAGAATTTAATCAATTGTGCGAATTTGTCAGGCAACAGCGCTTCGAAAGGCTTGGTGTATTTCAATATTCACACGAGGAAAATACGCATGCCTTTTCTATGGAAGACAACATTCCTGCAGAAGAGAAACAACGTCGTGCAGATGTGATCATGGAAATCCAGGAAGCGATCTCTACGGAGCTCAACCAATTGAAGATTGGTAAAACGTATAAAGTGTTGGTTGATCGAAAAGAAGGTGGTTATTTCATAGGTCGTACAGAACACGATTCACCGGAAGTAGACAATGAAGTACTGATCGAGGCGAAAGACGTGTACTTGCGGTTGGGAGATTTTGTAACGGTAATGGTTGACGATGCAACGGAGTTTGATTTATATGCGAGTGTAGTGTAGAGAACTTCCCGAGACTAAATCTGTACAATAACTTCCGCATATTTATTGGCGAGTATTTTTTATCGAAACAATAAAAGAGGGA
>DATHPB010000074.1:0-4826 GCA_035484295.1 Cytophagaceae bacterium | reverse complement strand
AATCCAGTATAAAAAACAATGTGGCAGATATGACAATACGGGTAAGTACAATGCTATCGGGACCTATTTCTGAGGGCATCACTATTTTAGCAATGGAATAATTCATGCCCGCAAAACAGGTGGCTAAAAAGATGAAAAAGTGTGCACTTAAAACGGAACGAATCATTTGACAAGATACTAATACCGTTTGTAAACAGTGAAATCATGAAATAAAATGATCCAAAAAATAGATCTGGCGGGTAAGAAAACTTACGGTAAATATTTGCGAACTTTAAGCAAAGGCAATCATACTATGGTATTATCATTTCATGGCGAAGCACCCCTGGCAGAAAGAATGCGCCCGCGCAATTTGGAGGAAGTTGCAGGACAATACCATTTGATCGGAGAAGGGAAAATTTTGAAAAAAGCAGTGGAAATGGGACAAGTTCCGTCGCTGATTTTATGGGGCCCTCCAGGTGTTGGAAAGACTACCTTGGCAACCATCATCGCAGAGGCAATGAAATCACCGATGTATATATTGAGCGCAATCAGTTCCGGTGTAAAAGAATTAAGAGAAGTAATTGATAAATGTAAATATTCTGGAAAGGGTATTTTATTCATTGACGAGATACATCGATTCAACAAAACACAGCAGGATGCTTTACTTGCAGCCGTTGAAAAAGGGTGGCTCACACTCATTGGTGCCACAACAGAAAACCCATCGTTTGAAGTCAACAAGGCCTTGTTATCCAGGTGTCAGGTATACAAATTAGATCCATTAACCAAGGAAGATTTAAAGAACTTATTGAACAGAGCCATTACGAAAGACGTACAATTAGCGAAGCGAAACATTCGTCTTCAAGACACCGAAGCATTGATTTCTTTGTCGGGTGGTGATGCGAGAAAATTATTGAACCTGTTGGAAGCTGTCGTCTTATCGAATGCTTCGGAAGAACTGACCGTGACAGATGAATTGGTAATGAATACCGTACAACAAAAAACGGTTTTGTACGATAAGTCCGGCGAACAACATTACGATATCATTTCAGCTTTCATCAAGTCTATTAGAGGAAGTGATCCCAATGCAGGCGTGTATTGGTTGGCGCGCATGCTGGAAGGAGGAGAGGACATTAAGTTTATTGCTCGACGTCTTGTCATTTTAGCCTCTGAAGACATTGGTAATGCTAACCCGACAGCATTGGTAATGGCTTCCAGTGCCTTTGATGCGATCATCAAAATAGGCATGCCCGAAGCTGCCATCATCTTATCTCAGGTGGTTACTTACCTGGCTTCTTCCCCTAAAAGCAATGCGTCGTACCTGGCGTTGCATAAGGCTCAGTCTTTAGTACATGAGAAAGGTAACCTTGAAGTACCCATTGCGTTAAGAAATGCACCGACTAAGCTAATGAAAGACATGGGATATGGTCAGGGCTATAAATATTCGCACGATTACGAAGGAGGATTTGCAGAACAAGAATTTCTTCCTGAGGAAATTAAGGGAACAGATATTTATAAACCAGGTAATACGGTTCGTGAAAATGAATTGAGGTCTTACTTGGCAAAGCGGTGGAAAGGAAAATACGGTTATGACAATTAGTTTCGGTTACTCTTGTTGTATCTGAAGGTATAAATGATACTTTTGGAATAATAATTGAAACTTTTTTAATATTGATCCGCTGCTTTGAATAAGTATTCTTGTCATATCATAATGATGGTGAGCCTTGTGTTTGCTTTACAAGGAAAGATGGTAGCGCAATCCAATCCATGGAAGGTTGATCGGTATACCTCTTTTGGTTTGGCATTGCAAGGGTCTTATTTTTACGGGGATGTTGCGGGTGGTGTGCGTACTACCCGGCCAGGAGTTGAGTTATCGGTTGTTCAAAAAATTACCTCTCATTCTTCTGTTGGTCTGTCAGCCGGTTTGGTTCGTTTGCTAGGCAGTGATTTTTTAAATGCCTCCTTATACAATTCTACGCAACAAAGCGATGCTGTACGTAATTTACAGTTCAGGTCAGACGTTGCGTCTCTTCATGGGTTTTATCAATACGATTTGTTTCCTAGCTACAAGGATTATCTTCGCAGACCCATTTATAATATTTTTTTGAAAGCAGGTTTAGGTGTTTTTCATTTCGAGCCAAAAACAAAAGACAGCACTGGAAATTGGATAAACCTGAGACCGCTTAAAACAGAAGGAAAAAGCTATTCACCGTACAGTGCTATGATACCGCTGAGTTTGGGAGTACGGTATAAAATTTCTTCTCATTTTGATTTTGAAGCAGAGTTCACTTATGTCTATACCTTTACCGATTATTTGGATGATGTATCAGGAAACTATCCGGCGGCTGATCCCAATAACCCGGCTTCTTATTACACGTTTCGTTCGGCTCAAAAAACAGATCCGCAAACAGGTAAAGACCGTGATCTAGCCTATATGACCAATCAACTTGGTTATACCATTGTACACAATGGAGATGCTAGCTATTTTAAAAATCATGGTCCAGGAACCACCAGAGGTTCGCGCCCAGGCTTCGACGCATATATGCTGGTGTCTTTCAGGTTAATATATCTCATACCACATCACAAGATCAGTTGTCCTAGGTATTGATGTGTTTTACTCCTAAGATGTTTTGGTTGTACTCTTTTGATTCGGACTAAAAAATTCTATTTTTGTAGATAAACTTTTTCTGAAATGAGTGTATTGGTAAATAAAGATTCTAAAGTAATAGTTCAGGGGTTTACAGGCTCTGAAGGGTCGTTTCATGCTCAGCAAATGATTGAATATGGAACAAATGTAGTAGGTGGAGTTACTCCTGGTAAAGGAGGTACAACGCATCTGGATCGTCCGGTATTCAATACAGTAAAAGATGCAGTAGATAAAACAGGTGCGAATGTTACCATTATATTTGTTCCTCCAGCTTTTGCAGCAGATGCCATCATGGAAGCAGCAGATGCAGGTATCAAAGTAATCATTACCATTACTGAGGGAATTCCAGTAACGGATATGATGACTGCGAAAAAATACATTAAAGATCATAAGGGAGTAACATTAATTGGCCCTAACTGTCCAGGTGTTATCACTCCAGGTGAAGCCAAAGTAGGTATCATGCCTGGTTTTGTGTTCAAAAAAGGTAAAATAGGTATTGTTTCTAAATCAGGAACATTGACATACGAAGCAGCGGATCAAATCGTGAAGGCTGGAATGGGTATTTCTACTGCCATTGGTATTGGTGGAGATCCGATCATAGGAACACCTACTAAGGATGCCGTAGAGTTATTAATGAACGATCCGGAAACGGAAGCTATCGTTATGATCGGCGAAATTGGAGGAAGTTATGAAGCGGTTGCTGCTCGTTGGATCAAGGAAAATGGTAATAAAAAGCCGGTAGTAGGTTTTGTGGCGGGCCAAACAGCTCCTGCAGGGCGAAGAATGGGACATGCCGGTGCCATCGTTGGCGGTGCGGAAGATACGGCTGCTGCTAAAATGGCTATCATGAGAGAATGTGGAATATTTGTAGTTGAATCTCCTGCTCTTATCGGAGAAACCATGGTTAAAGCATTGAAAAAACAGACGGCATAATCGTTTTCACTGAATAAAGGCTTTAAAAAAGGGTTGCGCATTACATAAGCGCAACCCTTTTTTTATGCCTAATGTAATTGTTTGGATAACCAGAGTTCTGACCCTCGCGTAAAACTAGCCATAGATAAAAGAATGAAGTATGAAAAACAAGAATGTTTTATGGATGTTGTCTTTACTTCTAATGATTTCAGCAACATCATGGGCTCAAAAAAAGTCAGACGGATACGATAAGATTGTTTTTGGATCATACGGTGTGGTTGATGTAATGCTCAAAGAATTTATGATTTCAAAATCCGGAGAAGTATTGTTTACCGCTCGTATGGATAAACAATATACTCACATAGGACACATTGAAAAGAATGCGTTCAAGGAATTAATGGCGTATTGCAACAGTAAACAATGGGATGATTTTGTAAAGTTTAATCCCGGCAAAGATTATCAGTTTGTACGGTTATACAATGATAAGCAATATGTAGAATTGATATGGGCTCCTTCTGAAGCGGATGCTCAAACGAACGAATTATTCACCAAGCTTTCATACGCAGTCAATGGATTCCCTTTACCTGAAATGGTAACGGTAAAAAAATAACGGTAGGTTTATTTTTTCATTCTGTATTTGTTGTATTCTGTTTCATCTACAGGAGGTAGCTCTTCTTGAGTCTTAGGACCAGGTCTTGTTTCTTCTTGTTCTTCGTTTTCTTCTGAGGGGTCTTTAAATAATTCGTCTTCTTTTTGTTGTCTGCGTTTGGCCTTTTCTTCTTCGCGTTGTTTTTCTATTTCCTCCGGTGTCAATTTAATGATCTCAAACTCTACACGACGATTGATGCGTTTGTCTTCCGGTGTCTTTTCTTCCACAATTGGTTTTTGATTTCCATAACCCTCCGCTATGATCCGGTCAGGATCTACTTTACTTTTTTCTATCACATAATTACGAATAGACATGGCTCGTTCCTTTGACAGACGAAGGTTTGCCATAGGATCTCCATCAGAATCAGTATGTCCAGAGATTCTGACTTTTAGATAAGGGTGATCAAGCATAAAGTCTACCACTTTATTCAAATCGTTTTCCATTTCAGGTTTGATCTTTGAACTGTTGTTATCAAATTCCAAGGATTGAAACTTCCACTTGTTGTATTTAATGGAATTGGTTGTCAGGTTAATGGTTGTATCACCGTTGAGTTTGAATTGATGTTCTACTCTAAAGAAATCATCTCCTTGTATAACAAGCAAATATTCATTTTCAGGAATGAGATCAAATTCAAAAGTACCG
>DATHPB010000073.1:0-11318 GCA_035484295.1 Cytophagaceae bacterium | reverse complement strand
GTGTTTTTCCACAGCCACAAATTGACGGCTATCGATCCAGCCTTCATAACCGTCAAAAGCCACTCGAATCTTCTTCCACTTGTTATTTTCAGAAGTCTCCAGAACTTGAATAAAATCTCCAAATATGAGCTGAGTAACAATTTCCGATACATCTGCAGCGTCTCTTCTGACGGGAACAACACTCAGGTGACAAACACCATATTCTGCTTTACTCATAATCTATCGAATGATACGGGAAAGTTCTCTTTTAATGTCCTTGTCCTTGATGTCTTCTCGCTTGTCATAAAGTTTTTTTCCTTTGGCCAAGGCGATTTCCAATTTGGCAAAACCTCTGTCATTGACAAATAGTCTGACAGGAATAATGGTCAGTCCTTTATCGGTCAGTTTAGATTCCAATTTACTTAACTCACGCTTTTTAAGCAACAATTTTCTAGTCCTGGTCGGTTCATGATTGTAGATGCTTCCTTTTTCATATTCGGAAATATGTAAATGGGTGATGTATAATTCTCCTTTATCGAAATAACAATACGCATCTGCCATCTGTACCTTGGCCATTCGGATCGCCTTTATCTCCGTACCTTTCAGCACCATACCAGCTATATAGGTATCCAGAAAAGCATACTCAAATGACGCTTTCTTGTTGCGGATATTGACGTTCTTGGCAATGTCTAACTTGCTCATAATTTTAATCGTGGTTCAGGACTGAACGACCAGTCTTCAAACAATCCCTGTTGATACATGTAATGCCCTGCCATGGCAATCATGGCGGCATTGTCCGTGCAGTATTCAAACGAAGGAATGAATACTTCCCATCGGTGTTTTTCCGCTTCTTCGGCCAATGTTTTTCGTAATCCGCTGTTGGCAGAAACGCCACCGGCTATGGCAATGCGATGTATGCCCGTTTCTTTTACAGCCCTACGTAATTTAGTGAATAAAATCCGGATCAGTGTATGCTGAATTGAGGCACAAAGATCAGGCAAATGCTGCGCCACAAAGTCTGGATTGAGTTTAGTTTGTTTCTGTATGAAATATAAGAAAGAGGTTTTAATACCACTGAAGGAATAAGTCAGTCCTGGTGTATCTATGTTAGGAAATTCATAGGCCAATGCATTTCCCTGTGCTGCATGTTTATCGATCAAAGGTCCGCCCGGATAAGGCAAGCCAAGCATTTTAGCCGCTTTATCGAAAGCTTCTCCCACAGCATCGTCTTGTGTTTCACCAATCACTTGCATGTCAAGAAATCCTTTCACTAAAACGATCTGCGTATGTCCTCCGCTAACTGTCAGACAAAGAAATGGAAAAGCCGGTTTAGGATCGTCAATGAAATGAGCCAGGATATGTGCCTGCATGTGATTGACACGTAGGATAGGCACATTCAATCCTTTAGCAAATGCCTTGGCATAACTCACTCCTACCAGCAAAGAACCCAGCAGTCCGGGACCACCTGTAAAAGCAACTGCATTGAGCTGATTTTTTACTATCTTTGCTTTGGACAAAGCCTCGTGTACAACTGGTACGATGTGTTGTTGATGTGCACGTGAAGCAAGTTCAGGAACAATCCCTCCGTATTTGCTGTGCACTTCTTGTCCAGCAACAATATTGGACAAAATGATACCGTTTTGGATAACAGCAGCAGATGTTTCATCGCAAGAGGATTCTATCGCTAATAAAGTAATGTCTGACATTTGAATACGAAGTTAACTCAAATAAACAGATTTTTAAAAACCACTGCTAAAATAGCAGTGGGCCTAATTTTTATTGCCCTGTTTATTCCTGTAGCTGTTGTCCTCTCTTTACGCATTCCCTCTGTTAAAAACTACGTTACACGCGAAGCTACCGCTTATGCTTCCCAACTCATCGGTTATCCCGTAAGCATAGGCAATGTAGAAATAGACTGGTACGATCACATCATTTTACAACAGGTCGTGCTGAAAGACAAAGAAAAGCATAACATGATTTATTTGGGAGAAGGAATCATCGATTTCAACTTCGCTAAACTCATACGCGGTACTTTTCAAATTGAAGACTGTGTCGTACGAGACGGAGGTGTGGACCTGTATGTATTAAAGCAAGACAGCACTGTCAATATCAATGAATTTGTCAATACACTACAGGCAAAGTTCGGTGATCCTTTAGATACTTCCAGTTCTCACTTTGTATTTACCATACCGTTTGCCAAAGTAAAAAACATGGCCTTTCGGTACATTGACCAAACAGAACTTGTTTTCAAACCTGGGTTTGATGAAAAACATTTCGGTTTTGACAGTGTTTATTCTTATGTAGAGCAATTTGAAATACGTTCGGATACGATACAGCTCACTGCTCACAAACTGCGGGCCGTTGAGTTTCGTTCTAAAATGCACATCAAAGAGCTGAATACTTTTTTTCGCTTTCATGAAACCGGGATGCATTTTGAAAATGCTTATGCTCATGTCGGTAACTCCACCATCAATGCACAAGTTCACTTTGCTTACGACTCTATCGCTGTACTAACAGAATTTACTACACAGGTACAAATGAAAGGCTCTCTCGACAATTGCCATCTTAAAGTGCAGGACCTTGCGATTTTTTCATCTACTTTATACGATTACCACGACAATTACATCATCAGTGGCGACATCAGTGGTTATGTGAACCGTTTGAAAGGGAAAAACCTGGAGGTGTGCTTTGGGAAAAAATCATACTTCAAAGGAACCGCCAACCTGAAAAATCTACCTTCTATCGATGACTTATTTTTAGATTGCTCGGCTAAGTCTGTATTGATCGATATTCCAGACTTGCAACAATACGTAGAGAAAGATATTTACAACGACATTTTAAAACTCGGTTATTTTGAAGGAAAAGGGAAATTTGTCGGGTTCTTTCACGACTTTACTACACAAGGATCTTATAGAACAGGTTTAGGAAGAATCAATGCCGATCTTTTCCTGAACCGTCCAGAAGAAGGAGAAAAAAGTGAGAAGATCAAGCTCTCCGGTAGTATGGAAACTTTTAATTTCAGAATAGGAGAATTGATTGGACATCCTGCGGCGGAAAGCATTTCTATTAAAGGAGAAATGATCGCAGAAGGGAAAAACATTGAGAATGCCTCTGTCAATATAGATGCCTTTATCAGTTCCTTTGTCTACGCCGGATACAATTATCAAAACATTACCACGAAAGCAGACCTTAGCAATCGACTCTTCAACGGCTATGTATCTATCAAGGATTCCAATGTAGTCGCTTCTTTAGACGGCACCATCGATTTTCGCGAAGACTGGAAAGTTTTAAATTTTAAATTGCTGTGTGAAAAAGCAAACCTTTACAACATGAACTTAGGTTCCGCTTCCAAGTTCCCTTCGATAAGAACCAGTGCTTTCCTGAATGCCCGTGTACTTAACATAAACGAACTCGAAGGGAGTTTATTTACCGGCGAAACGTACCTACTCTATCCCAATAACAAGGAAGTATTCATAGATAGCATTCATGCAGAAGTAGACAAACAAGACAGCAACCGTGTCTTTACCTTGCAATCGGATCTCATTGATGGAACCATTAAAGGAGACTTTGATTTCATCGGACTCGAACAATCTCTCGTGACACTTGGATACGAAACCTTGTTGAAAATCAATAATGATCAGGTAGCCATTGCCAATTATTATGCGTCCAAAAAAAGCATCGGTAAAAAACAAGAAGCCAGTTTTCATTTTGACATTGAAGATTTGAATCAATTCTTCGATATCTATATGCCAGGGACCTTCATGTCCCCCGGCTCTACTATTCAAGGAAAATACAATTCATCGGAAGATCTGACCAACCTATCACTGAACTTTTTATCGGATACACTCTTTTATAAAAATTATGAATTCAGAGGCAACAACCTCACAGGGAACATTACCAAAAATCCTTACAAGGCAAATCTCACTACAAGTTATGAACTCACGTCTGTCAGCCAGAAATTAAAGCACATTGTACCGACCAAAAACCTCTCTGTTAAAGGCTCCACCGACAATGATTCCCTTTCCGTAAGCTCTACCATCGAACAAGATGGCATGGACAACAAAATTGTATTGAATAACAAAGTGCTTTTCTTAAAAGACAAAACAGAAATCACCTCTAAAGATTCTTACATCAAAATCGCCAACGAACAATGGAACATCAACGATCAAGGCAAAGTCAGCATCCTGAGCAACGGCTCTATCCAAGTCCATGCACTCAACATGCAATACCTCAACCAACATTTGAATATGGATGGATGGATCAGTGAAAACAAAGAACAGAAACTCAACATTAATATCAATAATTTCAACATCAACACTTTTTTAACCTTCATTACCACTATACCTATCAACGGACTCATCAACGGAGACATCGTGCTCGGTAATCTTCTTGACACTCCTGATTTTTATAGTGATGTTGAAGTGTATGAGCTGGAGATCGACAGTGTTACTGTCGGTAACATGGAAGGCAATTCGTTTTATAATCACGAAAAGAAAAAAATAGAAATTGATTTTGATCTATACGAAGATTACAACACCATAGCCACCATCACGGGCTTGCTCAATACGACCAACAGTGCCACAAACGACGACATCGATTTAAAAATCGACATGACCAAGACGGATTTAAATTTTTTAAATCCTTTATTGGAAGGCATTTTGGATAACATCGAAGGAGAAGCCACTGGCTCTGTCAAGATCACTGGTCCATACAATGACCCTAACATTACCGGAGAAACCTTCATTGAAAAAGGGAAATTCAAAATCCCCTATCTTGGTACTACCTATTCTTTAAACGATAAAATCATCTTCAATGACAACCTCATTGGTTTTAAAAATGTAAACCTAAAAGATCAGTTTGGAGAAACCTGCGTGTTAAACGGAGGGATTTATCATGACCTGTTTCAAAATTTTGTCTTCAACTTAAAAGGTGAAATGAAAAACTTTTTTGTTTTAAACACCACAGAAAAAGACAACTCCATTTTTTACGGTAAAGCATTCGGAACAGGCAGCTGGGAATTCCTGGGATCCGAGAGTGACATCAAAATCACGTCAGACGCTACGATGCTTCGCACCAGCAAAATTTATATTCCAATGGACAGCTACGAAAACGTAGAAGAAAAGGAATACATCACGTTTATCAAACACGAAGCCAAGGATACCCTGAAAGAAAAAAAACTGAATCTTTCCGGGATTTTAATGGACCTTAACATCGATATAGAATCCGGTGCTTATGGCGAAATCATATTTGATAAACAATCGGGAGATATCATTAAAAGTTACGGAAGAGGTTCATTGAAATTCAACGTAGATACACGAGGAGATTTTTCCATGTATGGAAATTATATCATCGAAAAAGGATCGTACAACTTTACATTGGCTAATGTCATCAATAAGGAATTTAAAATCGTCAATGGTAGCAGGATCAGCTGGTCCGGTAATCCTTATGACGGTACCTTGAACATTGACGCAGCATACCAACAATATGTTCCTCTTGCTCCTATCATTACCGCCACAGATACATTGATCAAAAACTCTGCGGATGCCAAGAGGAGAACACCGGTAGACCTAGACATGAAACTCATAGGACAATTGTTGCATCCAGAAGTTGAATTGAGCATACACATTTTGAATAAATATCCTTCTTCACTCAGCAGTTACGTAACCGCCTTTGAAAACTTAATACAAGTCAATCCCAGTGAATTGAACCGACAAGTTTTTTCTTTGCTTTTGTTCCGGCAGTTTTCTCCGCCCAATGAATTTTCTGGCGTTGGAAATGCGACACAAAACTTAAACGAATTACTTTCGAACCAGTTGAGCATGTGGCTTTCTCAGGTAGACCCTAACTTGCAGATACAGGTAGATCTCACACAGCTCTCACAGGCTACCGGAGGTAATAATAACTTTAACATGCGTTTCTCCTATACCCTGCTGGACGGACGATTAAGAGTATCGATGGACGGTTTAGTTGCAGGAAGTCAGAACAAACCTGCAGGTAGCACTAGTACCTCCAATTCCAACTCCAACGTCATCGGAGAATGGACCTTGGAATATTTCCTGACACAAGACGGGAAGCTCAGACTCAAACTCTTTAACAGAGCCAATCAAAACAGTGTCATAGCCAGCACCAACAGTAACCTTTCAAACTCCACAGGCTTCAGTGTATCTCATACACAAGAATTTGATAAACTAGGAGACTTGTTTGGCAAAAACAAAAAGAAAAAAGAGAATCAGCACATGAAAGACAAGCTCATCATCAAAAGAGAAGATGAGATACAAGACACGATCGTAGAGCCTCCATTGATAAAACCATGATGCAGGACATTAACACTAAACATACTGTTTACTATGGCTTATCACCAATTACGGTTGTAATACCTACAGACAATACGTGTTTGTACTGCAGACCAGGTCCAACCGTACCGTCACTTCTTGTCAGTTTGATGTCATCGTCATAAATCATGTTGGCTGTAAAGGAAGCTGTCACGTATTTATTGACTTTAAACAGAAGAGAGTTATCAGAGAAGATATCTATACGATCAAGTGTCTGATAATTTCCAAACATGGTGATCGCACTTGAGAAGGTAATGTTTTCTGCGATGTTGAATTTTAGCTTTGCATTGAGCAACGCACCAAACTCCTCACGAAACGTATTATATGGTGTTACACCGTAAGCCCCTTGAGCAGATAAGATGGGATCATTGACACACGTAAACTTTGCCGTCACTGGAGAAAGGAACAAATAAAAATGCTCGCTTGGATCATACTCCATACCCAATGCAGAAGTGAGGTATGCCGGTGCCAAAAAATTAGAAACATAATCCGATGTGTCTGTGTTAGTAGTGGGACTCTTGTAGTATTTTCGACCTTCCGCAAATTGCGTTCTGAAATCGTTCAACCAGCTTACCCTGATGTGCTTGTGCACTTGATATGATAATTTTTCTACATATATAAATTTATCTTCATTCTTGATCCAATTGGCCGTGTTGTCTCCTATGCGTGAAAGACCGTAACCCATGTCAAGGTTATTGTACCAAGACCATTTATTTTTATGGTAATAAGCAAAGGCAGAAATGAGCGCCGTAAAAGAAACCGAATTTTGTCCCCCCCCGCTCCAGTTCGATAAATTTACTTGTGAAAAATTAATGGCCGGTGTAATTCCTTTTCTCCAAAATTTCAACGAATCAGGAGTTTCTTCTTTCACCAATTTTTCTTGTGCTTGTAAATAAGCCTTTTGCTCATCAGTCATTTGAGCCAAAGAGAGAAAAGGTAATGTTAACAAGAAACCTAAAAATGTTAACGCAGCTGATTTTTTCATTTTTCTGAAGTTTTAAACTAAAAGTCGGCCAAAGTTATTGAATAATTGTATTTTTATAAATCAATAGACATAAAAATCAAATACTCATTCGCTGATCTTTTTTTATCTATGGTTTCGCATTGTGTTCTTAATATTCACTCCTCGTGTCGTTGAAATCTGTTTTTGCAGGATTAAGCATCGTGTTGGTTTGTTCCATTCATTTTCCTTCTACGGCTCAATATTCCGACAGTAGCTTCACCGCTTTTAATAAAAAACGCTTCAAACGTCTAACCATCACTTCAGGCGCAGGTTATGTAGGAGGTATGCTGGTATTGGCTGACATTTGGTACGCTAATCAAGCAAGTGGTCAGTTTACCTTTTACGACGACAACAAAGAATGGAGAGGTAAAGACAAGTGCGGTCACCTTTTCACTTCTTTTCACATCAGCAGTGCTGCTGTACGCCTTTTAAAATGGACTGGATCCAGCAAAAAGAAAAGCATTTTATATGGAGGTTTCGTAGGAGCAGCGCTTACCATACCTATCGAGTTTTTTGATGGGATCTCTACAGAGTATGGTGCTTCCTGGGGAGATGCCGTAGCAGATCTAAGCGGAAGCATATTGGTGACCAGTCAATATTTATTGTGGGATGAAATCAGGATCATGCCCAAATTTTCCTACCACGAAACAGGTTATGCACTCATGCGTCCCAATACACTGGGAGGTTCTCCTCCTGAGCGATTCATCAAGGATTATAACGGGCAAACCTATTGGCTTTCCTTTAACATAGCATCGTTGGCACATTTGCAAAAATTTCCGAAATGGTTAAACCTAAGTGTGGGATACAGTGCCAAAGAAATGCTGTATGCAACACCTAACGAAAATATAGATCACGGGTATCATTCCTATGCGCAAGGTTTTCTATCGCTTGACATAGATTTCAACCGCATTAAAACTAAACATGCCGGACTGCGAGCCTTGTTCAGAGGACTTAACTTATTGCACATGCCATTACCTGCCTTAGAATATAACGGCAGAAACGGTTTTCATTTTCATCCTATTTATTTCTAATTACTATGCTTAAACCAGGCGACTACGTACGTTTCATACATGCCAGAGAAGAAGGTCGAATCATCCGGGCATTTGGACCCAATGAATGGGAAATCGAAACAACCGACGGGTTTCGCATACCCGTGATGGCTTCTGAAATCGTAAAAGTTGCTAGCCCTGAATCAACCGTTGTTATAGAGCATGAAGCGTACAACAGAAAAGTAACAGGAAGGCAACTGGCTGTGATTCCATTCAATGATCAGGCATTTGATTTATACCTTGTCAATGATCATCACAGTACCTGTCTGTACAGTTTATATGAAACAATAAAGACCACCGGCGCTTCCAAAGGAATTACACATGGCACGTTAAATCCGTTTACGGTGGCAAATCTTTACCGGTTAAGCTGGCAGCAGTTGCAAGAGGAAGTGCAGGGCATCATACAGTTGTGCTTTTATGAACCTTCACCGGAAATTGTTTCATCTCCTTTAGAATACCGTTTCAAGATTACCGGCCTGCAAGTCTTACGCTCCAGTCAACCCATTCCTTTGTCGGATAAAAAAGGCTATCTGCTTTCTCTCGATCAACAAGCAACAGCAAAAAAAGAAAGTAAAGATACTTTTCCTCCTGCATCACCTGAGATAACCACACTAAACCTCACAGCAGCACAAGATGAAGTAGACTTGCACATTGAAAAATTAATTCCCGAACACAGTACGTTGAATGCAGCCGAAATGCTGCGTTTGCAATTGGATACATTTGAAAAGCATTTGGATCTGGCTATAGCCCATGGCCGTTCCGAAATCATTTTTATTCATGGTATTGGAAACGGTATTTTGAAATCTGAACTTCACAAGCGGTTAGGAAGAAATAAACAAGTAGCATCGTTTAGCGATGCGAAAAAAGAAAAATTTGGATACGGAGCCACATTGGTATCCTTGAAATAAAAAAAAAGTGATAGTAAATGATCATATCCGCTCTATCATGAAAGTATGGGAAGGTTACCAAATGTATGCCAAGCCGATATATCATACGTCGCAATGCAGTCATAGACTTAAGACCACTTATAAACTAGACGAACATGATCTATAAATGCTTAAGTTATTTTTTTGTTTTTTCATTTCTAGTTTCGGTGTGTTGCCTTACACCCAGAACAGAGGCTCAATCATTGGTTTCCAATGATACGTTAAAAAGCAATAGTCGTCACAAACTACTCTATGTGAGTGTTGCTGGAGGTGTGGCATACGGCATTACACTTTATGAATTGAACAGGCTTTGGTACTCACAAAGTCCGAGATCCTCTTTCCATTTTTTCAACGACAACAACGAATGGAATCAAATGGATAAAATGGGACACTTCTATACTTCGTTTTATCTGAGTACAGGAGGAGTAGATTTATTGATGTGGGGAGGTTTATCACAAAAAAAGGCATTGATCCTGGATAACATTTTAGGTTTGGCATTACTCACTCCTGTAGAAATCATGGATGGCTATTCTTCTGCTTATGGCGCGTCATGGGGAGATGAAGTAGCTGATGCAGCAGGCGATGTATTTGCTTATTCACAATACTTATTGTGGAAGGGAATCCGTATTTATCCAAGGTTCAGTGATCATCCCACTTCTTACAGTTCAATAAGGCCAAATGTATTGGGTTCTACGTTTGTGGAACAAATTATAAAAGATTACAACGGACAAACGTATTGGCTTTCTACACCCATAGCCGATTGGATAAAAAACAAAGAGTCTAAATTCCCTAAATGGCTGGGAGTCTCTCTAGGATATGGTTCTTCCGGCATGGTATATGCTGACCCTCGGGAAAACAGCATGCATGGCTATGATTCCTACCGCAGATACTTTATTTCCATGGATATTTACTTAAGTCGAATAAAAACTAAAAGTAAATTTTTGAACACTTTTTTTTACCTCACCAACATGATTCACTTTCCTTTACCAGCCCTTGAGTTCAATACTCACCAAGGTTTGGTTTTTCATCCTGCTTATTTTTAATCGGTCATGCGTTGACGAGATTGTTTCAATACCATCCCTTCCTGCAAACTGACAAATTTTACTACCTTTGTATGGCAGTGCATACTGTCTTATCGCTGCTTCCGACACAGAGGCAGAGGAAAGTCCGGGCAACACAGGGCATCGTACTTCCTAACGGGAAGGTTCATACGCAAGTGTGAAACAGACAGGACCACAGAAAAAAACCGTCTTGTTCCGTTACTAGTAACAGAACGGATAAGGGTGAAAAAGTGAGGTAAGAGCTCACTCGTGTTTGACGTGAGTCGGCATTGGGGCAACCCTTACGAGTTGAAAGGCCAAATAGGTTCAGCTGTCTAAAGGATATAAGGCGGCTCGCTGAATTCCGTCTACGACGGGAGGCTGAATGGGTAGGTCGTTAAAGAAATACAGCGATGTGTTTCGTAGATAAATGATAAGACTCGACAGAACCCGGCTTACAGGTATGCACTGCTTTTTTAATTCTAACTACTCTATTGAAATAAACGGCTATATTATCAATTATAAGAAATCAACGCTATGCCTTCATTACTCATCATCGACGACGAAAAAAGTATACGTACCACACTCCGTGAAATTCTAGAATACGAAAAATTCGATATAGCAGAGGCAAAAGACGGCGAAGAAGGACTGAAGATGGTTCTAGAAAATCATTTTGACGTCGTATTGTGTGATATTAAAATGCCAAAGATGGATGGCATAGAAGTTCTGGAAAAGGCTATGGAAGCGGGAGTTGACACTCCTTTCATCATGATATCGGCACACGGCACCATTGAAAATGCGGTGGAAGCCACTAAAAAAGGAGCCTATGATTTCGTTCCTAAACCTCCTGATTTAAACCGATTACTCATTACCATCCGTAATGCAATGGATAAAGGTCATCTGGTCACAGAGACCAAGGTTTTAAAGAAAAAAATCAGCAAGACCTTCGACATCATAGGTCAATCCGAACCGATACAGCGCATTCACAA
>DATHPB010000072.1:0-5969 GCA_035484295.1 Cytophagaceae bacterium | reverse complement strand
TTGTTTTTCTATATGCAATGTATAAGCATTGATAGCTGTCACATATTGAACAATGTATGATCCGTTAGCCAATGCCTCTCCCAATGAAACGGTTGTTTCCGCTGCAGTTGTAATCTTTTGTTCCACTATACGTCCGCATACGTCATAAACGGTAATCGTTGCAGGTTCCAGGTATATTTTGGTCAATGTGAATGAACTGGAGAACGGATTAGGTGCAACGGAGATAGGCATTCCCGTTTTATCAAATCTCACCGATATGATTTTGCTGTACGCTTGTTTACCGTCCTTATCGTGCTGAACCAAACGATAGTATACCAAACCTGATGTTACTTCAACATCTCTATACGTATAGGTCAATAGACTAGAGCTGTTACCCGCACCTTTCAATTCTGCAATCGACTGGAAATGTATGCCATCTAACGAACGTTGCAAATCAAAATAGTCGTTGTTTATTTCCTGTGCCGTTTGCCAGATCAGATCAGCTCCCCCTGAATTCGCCACACCGGCAAAGTTAACGAGTTCCACTGGAGCAGGACAAGTAACCGTTACAGGTGTAGTCGTTGTCCAGGAGTGCCCGCACGTTGCATCGGTAAACGTAAGCGTTACAGTATAAGGGCCCCCAGAACCAGCTGGAAACGTATGGGATGGTGTTGCTCCCAATCCCGACAAATTGCCCGTACCATCACCAAAATTCCAAACTTCTGAACCTGCTGTCACTCCAATATTGGTATTAAAATAATTTTGAAAGACATAACTGAAATTATACACATTACAAGTAGCTGTAGCTGTAGGTGTAATCACTGGCAGCTGAGGACTTAACCATGTCATATTACTTAATCCCCTATATATCGAGGCAGCACCACCAAAAGCTGCCGTTGTACCGTAAGAAGGAGCTGTATTAGCGTTGCTAATTACACCCAAGGCAGTAGCTCCTCCCGGTGAAGTATATATCTTACCATCAGGTCCTAATTGCATGCTCCACGAAGTAGCCCCAGCAACTGTACCGGTCGCACCTGTACCGACATTTACATAACTTACAGCGGTACTTTGTCCGGAATAATAAACCATAGAACCATCTGGTGAAAATTCAAGTCCCACCCCATGATCTGCAGGAGCTATACGACGTAATTCAGCACCCACTACTCCATTCACTCTATCCCAATTATGAACTACAAGAGTTCCTCCAGAATGGTATGCAATTTTATCTTGGCAAGGGCTGACCTTTAAATAAGATTGAGTACCTGTAACATCAGAAACAGCAGCACCAACATTATAATCAGTAGGACCTGTTATTGCTCCACTAGTCGTAAAATGCCATACCCTGAAAATATTTGCTGTCGATTTATTATGAATAATTACCCAATACCCTCCTGCACCGTCAGTAGAAGCTGTAATTGCCTCACCGGCAAAAGCATCAACTGCCATATTGGTAGGGCCTGCATTATAGGCTACAGTTGCTCCTGTTCCTGTAAAACGGTATCTGTTTACTCCTGCAAATTGACATGTCCCACCCGTTTCGTCATTACCAGTTACCACATAAAAAGCGTCATTCGTTGCATTATTAGCTGGATCAGGGAAGGCAACAGCACCACCCGTAGATGATCCCGAACAGTTCCCCTGAGCAGGTGGGGTATCACCCACAAAATTTCTTATAAAAGCCGTCCATGTACCACTTGATGAGGCATTGTATACCTGCTGTGTATTCGTGTATATAGAGACAGCACCATTTCTAAAACATACACTTGTAGATGCCTCGACTCCCGTTGAGTTATTTGTAGCTGTGTTTCCAGGTGTCGGAGCACCGGATGTTGGGAAATTGCCATTAGGAAATGTCATTCTCCCCCCATACCCATGATACCAATCCGGAGATATAGAATATGGTGAAACCTGTCCAAAAACAGAATTGACACCAATAATGATAGAAAACAATACGAGGAGTAGATACTTTTTCATAATCACCACATTTATTACATAATAAATATTAACTATATACTTAAACAATATCAAATGTAACTATTTAAGTAAATCTACTTATATACTATAAATCAATTATTTGATACGTTTTTTGGACGATAGGAGTTGCACTTAAAACACCAATATAATATGAATATATTATAAAAGTATAAATGGTTTCTTGTTTTTAAATCCAAAACTATACATCGAAAACAGTTGAAAACGCGTTAAAAACTGTTTCAACAGACAAAATAGCTGAGCGACAACCACAGCAAGATTTGTTTTATTGAATTATCAATAAAATTTAAAAATTGAACCGGAAAATAAACATTTAGATTAATTCATCGCTAATATCGATGAATTTACAAGCAGTATTTGAGGAATAAGCAAACAATTGTCCGAATTATCGATTAAAAACTGACCTCTCTTCATCATCGCTTCCTGGCTTACTTGATTTGCTATGATACTATTGATTTGCTCTACACTTCGTTGAGGATCCCTTGCCTGAACTCGTTTTATCCTTAATGTATCAGGAGCATGAACAACCGCAATTTGATCCATTTCCTTTTCACCGGGAGTATCAAACATGAGTGCTGCTTCTTTGACTAAATAGGGGGCATTATATTGGTTAGATCGGACCCATTCCTCAAAATCTTTTCCCACGGCTGGATGAATGATCGCATTAAGCTGTTTTAATTTATTGGGCGATTGAAACACCTGAGAAGCAATGAAGGCATTATTATATTGGCCATGAACGAAACTCTCTTGACCAAAAAAGGATTGGATTTGCTCTTTTATTTCTACATCATGAGTAATAAGCCATTTTGCTCTATCATCTGCATGATATACTGGAATACCTAACACAGCAAACAAACGGCAAACAGTACTTTTACCACTTCCTATGCCACCGGTCACTCCGAGCAGTAAAGGTCTATTTGACATGTTGAAAAGAGAATACAGCCGGTGTTATTTTATAATCTTCTATGTAATCGGGTGATTCTAATAGAACAGGTACCAGTGTATGAGACTTTTCATCGATCATGTTATAATCCAGGATGATTTTATATTTCGCCTTCTTTTCGATCTCAAAATATTCTTCCTGGACAAAATACTCTACTTTAAATTCGGGTTTGTTGATTGTTCGTTGCAAGGAATCCGGAAAACCAATAAGAGTTGCTATAATTTTCTTCTCCCTCTTTTCAAAAGGAGCGACATCAAAAAGAAGATGAGCCTCATTATAGTCGACACTTAATTTATTGGAAATGATCGATTTTAAATCCAACAACGTGTCTACACCTTGGGTAATTTTATTCTTAATAACCAACTCTAATGTATCGGGCATATTGAGTACATCCTTTGCCAAACCATCTACGGTGATATAGTCAGGCTCAAGGTAAATTTTACTGCTTATCCTATACGGAGGTTGGAGTTTCAATTTATTGGTATTCAAAGACAAGTAAATTTTCTTTTGCAAGATCACTTTGCTTTCCACTTGAATAGAATCCGTAATCACATCATTGATTTTTAACTTTCCCATCTTTGGTACCAGATATCCCAACAAGCGAGAAACAGGAACCACGTGTTGTCCCTTCACTAAAGACATCGGAACTTCGGCAGGAGAAAACTTAAAAAATAAACTACGCTTTAGTAATTCCCAACCTGTTCCGGAAGCATTAAAAAGGACTGCTGACTTTCCTACTTTTTCAATGGGAGAAGAAGTGCTATCCGGCACAAAATGTACCGGATAGAGAATATCTGTCGTATACTCGCCACCCATAGCATTCAGCACCCAAAAACAAGCGGCTGTTGCTAGGCAAAGCAAATAAGCTTTATAGTCGTATCGTAAATACTTCCTCAATCGGATTTAGAATTTTTTTTCTGAAGCACCGCCAATACCAGCCTTTTCTATTTTAAGACGAGTACCTTTGGTATCCACCTCTAACCAAACCGTATCATCTTCTTCGATAGAATATACCTTACCATGAATGCCACCTAATGTTTGTACAAAATCTCCTTTCTTCAGTGCATCCCTAAAATTCTTTTGTTCTTTTGCTTTCTTTTGTTGTGGACGGATCATGAAGAAATACATCACAAGAAATATTGCTCCGAAAAAGATCAACTGAAAATACCCTGCGCCACCTGCTGCAGCATCCAATAATACTAGTGCGAATTCATTTGTCATACTACTCTATTCTTAAATTTAAATTGATAAAACGATTATTGATTTTTATATGGACCTTGTATTTCCGCTTTTTTCGGAGTAACAACACCCTGTATTTTTAGGAGAGATACTTCTTCCGCAGTATTGGCTATAACCGTTATGGTTTTATGAAACTCACCCGGACGGCCTTCACTGTTGTACACAGCCTTGATTACACCTTCTTCTCCTGGTGCCACAGGATCTTTTGTCCACTCCGGTAATGTACATCCGCAAGAAGGTCTTACATCTTCCAAGATCAATGGATTTTCTCCTGTGTTTTTGTATTTAAATGTATAAGATACTTTTTCACCCTCGTTAATGGTGCCGAACTCATGCACAGTATCGGCAAATAGCATACTTGTTAACGGCTTAGTTGCAATACTGTCAGAAGCCAGCTCAGATTTGCCATTTTCTTTTGAATCATTTTCAGAGGAGCATGCACTTGCAAACAACATTCCTGCAAACAGTAACCCCAATCCCACTCTTTTTCTCATAGCCCAAAAACATTTGTTAAATAGTTTATTACAATTCAATTAAGCCGGTCTTACAGCTGCAACCGACCTTGCAATTTTCCTTATTCTGGAGCGATAAATCAATAAACTGCTCCATTTTTTTTCTTAATCTCTATTTATTGTCGATCAATCCTCTTCCACTTTTACGAATTTTACCTTCCGTCAGCAGCTCGGCGGAAATCTTATCCAACAATCCATTGACAAACTGCTTGCTTTTAGGCGTGCTGTACGTTTTCGACAATTCAATGAATTCGTTGATGCTTACCTTGACAGGAATGCTTGGGCAATAAATCATTTCTGCCAATGCCATTTTCAAGATGATCTTGTCCAATACCGCCAGACGTTCCATATCCCAGTTCTGTACTTTAGCCTGGATCAGTGCTTCAAAAGCTTCGTCATCTTTGCAGGTGTTGTCGTATATGTCTTTAAAGTATTGCTTATCGTCTTCCCAGTTTAATGAAATTTCCAATACCAATTGATCAGGATCACCAACAGTATCAACAGACTTCAAGGTCTTTAACACCATTCCCTTTACAATAGCTTTATTCTCTATCCAATTCAAATCGTTACTTTCCAAAATGTCTTCAATGTGCTTCGCTTTGAGAATAGAATTTCTAAAAATATTCAGAATCATATCCCTGTCTTCTTCCAGGTCGGTATTCGCTTTTTCCTGGTATGCTTTGTATTCGGGCAATGCCAATAAATAATCTTTGTAATAGCTTTTAGCTGCGTCTCTGGAAAAATCTGCTTTATGGCGAGCCCACAATTCTTGCAGTCTCTTATTATTCTTTAATCCCAAGAGAACCTTATTATTCTTCAGTTTAAAAAATACATCCGGGATATTCTTACTGATGTGTTTTGTTTTTTCGTGTTGCTGGTCTTCTTCTGCAACATCCCCTAAGGAAGCCAACAGATGAAGTATAGAAAGGTATTCGCGGTACACTTCATCCACATCGCGCAACATGACACGCTGAAAATGTTTCCTATCGGTTTCATTAAAATTACGGTATTGTGCAAGGGCTGTGGCAACGGCCTTTACAATGGTAGCATCGGTATGTTCCTCTACGTGTTTGGCTTGTTCTACGACTTCACGGTACCATTTATCCGCCATTACAAATTGTGATTTAAGAGCGTTTTTGTCCTGAGGTTCCATGGTATTCATATCCGGGGCAAAAAACTCCTCCAGTAATTGTGTACCCATCTCGAAATTAGATTGCCTGGCGATGTCAAAAGAGTACAAAGCCTGCATTGCCTTGATGCGAAGTAGCCTACGGTTAAGCATATGTAGTGTAAAAGAACGTTTT
>DATHPB010000071.1:0-2874 GCA_035484295.1 Cytophagaceae bacterium | reverse complement strand
ATCGGGATTGCGCTTGGCAATACCTGTTCCTCGCGCCTTTGCGCTTTCTTCCATTTCCTTGCAGATAGCCTCAGCTAAATGCTTGTGCCCTTCATTGGCAACTTGAACTTTGAATTCTTCCATTCTGAAACCTGAATACAGGTATAGATAGCAACAGAATAAATTAAATAACTAGATATGATGTATGGATGGGAATACTAGCTCCGTAGGCTAGCACAATGACAGTGCGGCCTAAGGCCTAGGTAAGAATCTGGGGATGATTCTTGACAAACGAGAATATGTATTGTTCACTGTCATTAACTTAAAATAGAGACGAAAGATAGAGGTTTTTGAGAAATACTCAAAGAATTGCCGGAGTTTATTTTAGCAGACTTAGCAGGCTACTTGCCTTGTCTGACAAGGAAGAGCGAATAAAAGTTCCGCATGAACACGTGAGAGGTATTCAATATAAATGGTGATTTTTTATGAAAAACAGCCGAGAAGCTCTATTTTTGCCTGCTATTTACTATACCTAAGGCCCAAAATAAATATGAAGGTTTTAAAATTTGGAGGCACCTCCGTAGGATCTGTTGACAACATCCGCAAGGTTGTTGAGATCCTGAAAACGTACAAGAAAAGGTACGTGGTTGTTTTTTCTGCGATGACTGGTGTGACCAATCAATTGATTGAAGTAGGAACGAAAGCTGCTCTGACGGATGAATCCTATAAATCGTTACTGAAAGAGATTGAGCAAAGGCATAGCCATGCTGTGAAGGCATTGATTGATATCAAGTCTCAAAGCAAGGTCATTGCCCAGGTGAAAGTACACTTCAATGAACTGGAAGATTTATTGCACGGTATTTTTTTATTGAAAGAACTTTCTCCCCGTACCCTTGACCTGGTGCAAAGTTTCGGAGAACGCCTGTCTTCGTATATCGTGACGGAATACATGAAACAATCAGGCATCAAGGCAGTGCACCTGGATGCCCGTGAAGTAGTGAAGACAGATGATAACTTTGGAGCAGCAAAAGTTAACGTTAAGTTAACACACAAAAATATTCAGACGTTTGTTGAAAGTGCAAAAGGAAATGTAGTGACTACCGGTTTCATCGGCTCTACCGATAAGAATGAAACGACTACTTTGGGTCGCGGTGGTTCTGATTATACGGCTTCTATCTTTGGTGCAGCGTTGGATGCAGAGGACATTGAAATATGGACTGACGTAGACGGCATGATGACCGCTGATCCGAGAAAAGTGAAGTCTGCTTTTACCTTGCCTTCTATTTCTTATGTAGAAGCCATGGAAATGTCTCACTTTGGGGCGAAAGTGATTTATCCTCCTACATTGGCTCCGGCATTCGCCAAGAAAATTCCTATCTGGATTAAAAATACCTTCAACCCGGGTTTTGAAGGTACTGTGATCAGTGAGAAGTCCAAGGAGACGGATTACATGATCAAGGGAATTACCTCGATTGAAAATATTACACTGGTTACCGTACAAGGTAGCGGAATGGTCGGCGTAGCGGGCGTTTCAGCACGTTTGTTTACGGCTCTGGCACGTTATAAAGTAAATGTCATTTTGATTACCCAGGCGTCTTCTGAACACTCAATCTGTTTTGTGGTAGATGGGAAAGAAGCACAGAAGGCAAAGAATGCGATCGATGAGGAATTTGCAGTGGAAGTGCAATCCAAAAAAATCGAACCGGCTATTCTTCGTAACGACCTGGCGATATTGGCCATCGTCGGAGACAACATGCGCAAGACACCTGGTATCTCAGCGAAATTGTTTGGATCAATGGGTAAGAACAATGTGAACGTAGTCGCCATTGCGCAAGGTTCTTCAGAATTAAACCTATCGGTAGTCATTGAAAAAAATGATTTGTCTAAAGCATTGAATGCGATTCATCAATCTTTCTTCCTGACCGATACGAAAACTGTTAACCTGTTTGTCGTTGGTCTTGGCCTTATCGGAGCGACATTGTTGAAGCAAATACAAAAACAGCAATCCTATTTACAAAAGGAATTGCATTTGAAAATCAATGTCGTTGGCTTGGCAAATACCAAGAAAATGTTGATTGCTGAAAACGGAATTTCTCTTGCTTCTTATGCGGCAAAAATAGAAGAGCAAGGTGTGAAATCAAGCTTGTCTGCTTTTGTGGAGAAGATGAAAGTCTTGAACTTACCCAACACGGTCTTTGTTGACAACACATCAAGCAAAGATGTGGTAGCGTTTTACGATGAGTTGCTACAAAATAGAATCTCTATCGTTACACCAAACAAACTGGCCAACTCCGGTCCGTTTAAGAATTATACCAAACTTCATCAGACGGCATTTGGTTCCGGTGTGAAGTTTATGTACGAAACCAACGTAGGCGCGGGCTTGCCGGTGATCAATACGTTGAAGGATTTGAAATACAGTGGCGACCGTATATTGACCATCGAAGGAATCTTATCCGGTACCTTGTCATATATCTTCAACACCTTCAAAGGCGATAAGAAATTCAGTGACGTGGTGAAAGAAGCGAAAGAGAAAGGATTTACCGAACCGGATCCTCGCGACGACCTGAACGGAATGGATGTGGCACGCAAGATTTTGATTCTCGCAAGAGAAGCAGGAGCAGAGTTGGAGTTTGATGACGTAAAAGTGGAAAACATTTTACCGGAGTCGTGCCGCAAAGCGAAAACGGTAGATGCTTTTTTTGTAGAGCTGGAAAAAAACAACGAGGTATTTGCAAAGCTGCGTGACGATGCCGATAAGAAAGGCAAGGTATTGCGCTTCATCGCCAAATACGATAACGGAAAAACGAGTGTCGGTCTTCAAAGCGTAGACGCGAACCATGCGTTTTATTCTTTGTCAGGAAGCGACAACATGATTGCTTTCACTACAGAACGTTA
>DATHPB010000070.1:0-3277 GCA_035484295.1 Cytophagaceae bacterium | reverse complement strand
GAAGAGCATCACTAGAGAGCCTATACACAAAATAAGAAACAGGCTTTCATTTAAATTGCTTTCACATCCAGAAATGAAATTCCAAAGTTCAGGACCATAGGTAAACAAAGCTTCGTGGGGTGCTTCTTGAAACGAGATTCTACGAACAAAAGGATTATTCAGTATTTGATTAAACCCTGAGAAAATCCATACGGGAGCATAGCATATCAAAATGAACATCCCAGAATAGAAAGCCATTTGAAAAATCCGTTTTGTATTCTTCGTGTCTTCTTTTACTAAATGATAAGCATAGTACATATTCAGTAGGCCCAAAGGAAGAATAGCGACAGGAACAACATAAACGATAAAAGTATTGCAAACAACCAACAACCGATCTGTGTAGATACTTGGCTCCATGTGCCACAAGACATATAAAAACAGCATCAAACCCAATAGTTCTAAAACATACCCACGTCCTTGTATAGCATAAGCTACAAATGGTGCAGAACTTATGAGCAGCAATATTCCTGCAAAAGAAAAAACAGTATCGTATCGCCGCTTCAATATCAAATAGAACAAAAAAACAACTCCTGTACCGGAAAGCATAGAAACCATTCTAACTGTCCATACAGGAGACAGAAAACAGCTCCAAAAAACACTCAATAAGTTATAGGCAATGTGATTATTGTTAGAAGGATAATAAGCCATCGTAACCAATGGTCCCTTATCAATGAAGAACAACCAGGTATCTAGTTCATCCAATTGTAAAGGAGTTACCGCACTATAGATAAGTAAAAAAATAAAGAATAAAAATCCGACAATCGTAATAAGATAGACATTAACAGTCTGTATGTTTTTCAGTTCTTCTTTAATAGTCTGGTACAACAGACGAAAAGAGGCAAGGTGATCCTTGAAAATATTTCTATCAAAATAAAACAGGTAGGAAATAAACAAGAAAACGATAGCAATGGCCCATTTAAGTTTAGTCCAAGTATCGCCATTGATATAACGGGTCAATACGTCCAATCTCTCTCCTGTTATGCTATATCTATAGGCCACCCAGTGAAACACGTCAAAAGATTCAACAAACCATAACATCATATACATCACAAAAATAAAGGCGATAAGTATTAAGAATAGGAGGTTTGTTTTTATATTGTTCATGAATAGCGTTAAGTATAGTATAACACAAGACAAATCAACTGAATTTACATCAATGACTCTCAATATCCGATATATTGTTATATTTTTCTTTTTATTGATGGGTTTTGTTCCTTTTCTTTTAATGACTGATTTATTTCCTTTTATGCGCTTCGGTATGTTTGCCGAAACCATACAGGCATTGCCACAAAAAGAAGTGTTCAACGTTGAAATAATCAGACCTGACGGTACTAAAAAATCCTTAAGTGAAAGACAAATCGGACTAGACGATAGTCATTTAAATTACCTTGCCAGACAATATTATTACAAACAACAATTACCTTTTTTTGCCGAACAGCTCAAAGCATCTGGGTTAGTCAAGCCCGATGAAAAAGTACTTGTCACATTAAAAACGCTAAATGATACCACTTGGAAAGACAATGTTCTTCTAACCAAATAATGAAACAAGCATTGAACAGATCAATTGTATTATTAAGCCTTTTGAGCACTTTGCTTTGGAGCCTGCATGGTTTGTCTATGTACTTTGTTCCTCTTTTCGTACATGATATCCTATCATCCAATACTTCTCAAAAGCTATACGTTCAATGGATCTACGAACTGTATCCAAGACTGCAAGTTGAAAAATGGAGATTTACTGAATCTTTTTTTACTGCAAAGGCAAGTCAAATTGCATTACGAATAACAGCCTGTTTGCAACTGATGATACTGTATTTTATTTTTTCATTTTTCACCAAGCCTCTTTTAAAAAAAATAAAGCATACGCTTTTTGAAGTTAGCGTAAGCCGTACGTATGTTCCTTATATTACTCTTCTTTTGTACAGTAACCTGCTTTTGGTCATTTACAATGCGATGATAGAATTTAAAGATTTACTTTATTTTAGCCCGTTTTATCAAGCCGTAGGAATTGGAAAAATATTACTTCCCGCTTTTCCCTCCTTATATGCACTGTGGATGATCTATGGCTTGTTGATAGCAAGCATCATTGCGGTAATTTGTTTCCCTAACAAATGGATCTCTTCTTGCATAGCTGCGATATGCTTTATCTATTACCAGCTTATTCTGTTTGGGTTTGGTAAATACGATCACGGATTCAGTACGCTTACTTATGCCTTGCTTATTTATCCTATCTTTTTGTGGGAAGTCGAAAAAACAAACGATGAAAAAATAGATGCATGGACGATTTCGCTTATCCAATGCATGATCTGCCTGTCCTATTTTTATTGCGGGATAGAAAAACTATTTACTTCCGGAGCCGATTGGATTTACAGTGATAATTTAAAACAACACTTGCTGATTCATCATACAACGCTCGGTTTGCAATTAGCGTCACATGGAATTTTGTGTCATTGGTTAAGCTTCGGAGTAATCTTGTTGCAGTGCAGCTTTATTCTATTACCTTTTTACAAAAAACTAAAATACATTCTCTTGCCAGCCGGTATCTTATTTCATACAACCGCATGGATTCTTCTAGATGCAGGGGGGTGGTTTAATCCGTGGTGGGGAGTGTATCTGTTTTTTCTGTTTCCTTTACAACTTCGGGAAACAAGATAAAATCCAACTTGATAACCATTGGTAATTCACTGAGCAGCAATAGCACCAGTAAAGGCATAAAAGAAACTTTATACCTCACTAATGATCCCCAATTGGGTGAGGCAAAAGACAAAAATGACGCCATCAAGACGATATAGTTTACTACAATCAAATGTTCTAGCGTCCAACCTTTCCATCTTTTTCTCGACTGATCCACGACAAAATAAACAGCGATTAACATCAGTATATAATTCTCGATCACAGCAAGCCAAGCAATCCATCCTTTGCCCGTATTGACAAAAGGACCAAACAATCCGCACAATAGAGCCTTGGGCAAATCGATCAACATACCCCATTCATTTTTTTCAAAGTAAGGTAGACGAAAAATGTTTTGATGATTTGAAAACGCAATTGTTTCTGCATAGTTCGTATGCAATGCCTGGTACAAATTATCAATCGATAAATTAGGATGTATCCATCCGGCAGACAAGCCAAGGTTTGCCAATACTAAATAGTAAAAAACAATTCTATGCACACGGTATTCTTTCAACCAGGGAAAAGCATGTACAACCATGCGATGCACGAAGTGTGTAATCATCAAAAACAG
>DATHPB010000069.1:0-3120 GCA_035484295.1 Cytophagaceae bacterium | reverse complement strand
CTATGAGGAATATAAAGGAACGGTGAAATCAAATGACAGTTTGAAAGTGAAATTTTATGCGGACTATGCTTATCGAACCGATTATGAAGTCTATCAATCGGAGTTTGCCGTTAACTCCATCTCACAGACTATGCAAACGGGTGGTGGAGGGACATTGAAAAAAAATCATGAGATCAATGTATTGATGACGTATCGTAATTTAAAAAATGACGTGGGACCTACACCTCTGCCGAATGAAAATAATGTAACAGGACGCATAGACTGGAACATGTCAATGTTCAAACGACACATTCGTTCGGAGGTAACCATGACAACAAGTACTGGAAGGGAATTAAAACAACAGTACGTTTTTCAGGCAGTGGGTAGCGGCTTGGGAAATTATGTATGGGTGGATACCAATGGTGACGGGATTCAGCAGTTGAATGAATTCGTAGAGAAGAAATTAAATGCACCCACGGAATATATTAAAGTGTTTCTACCCACCGATCAATACATCAAGGCTTACTCTAATACATACAACCACCGGTTAGACATTACCGCACCTAGAGCATGGAAAGAGAGCAAATCGCTAGTAAAAAAAATAGGGTCAAGACTTTCTAATATTTCGTTGTGGACGGTCAATAAAAAAATCACGTCGGAAGATTTCGCTAATCGATTTTTACCTTTCAATCAAAACATTGCAGAGTCTGATCTACTTTCACTTCAACAAGTCATCAGAAGTACGTTTTTTTATAACAGATCCAATCCTGTGTATGGAGTGGAGGGATCTATTCTCTTGAATAATTCTAAAACGTTCCTCAATCAAGGTTTCGAAAAGAAAGACCAACACGAATGGAATGTTGCAGCACGTTATAATGCCTCGTCTTATGCAGCCTTGAGATTGACCGGTACCAACGGATTGAAATCCACATTTTCAGATTTCTTGGCCACTAGAAATTATGAAATCAGTTATTTACAGTTGAAACCGGAAATTTCTTTTCAACCGAAAAATACCGTGAGGTTTTCCATATTGGGTGGTTGTACGTTTAAACGAAATGTATTTGAAGGCGGAAGTGGAGAAAAAGTGGAATTGTATGACGGGGGATTTGAATTGAAGTTGAATAAATTATCGCAACGCAATATCACAAGTACCATCAAATACATCCGCATTGATGCGGATTTTAAAGATACACCATTGAGTTCTCCATTAGGTTATGAAATGCTGGATGCCCTTTTACCGGGCAATAATTTTACATGGAACATCTCCTGGCAGGAAAAACTGGCCAATGGATTGCAATTTTCTTTTTCGTATGAAGGCAGAAAATCCGATGGCTCAAAGGCTGTACATATAGGCAGGATGCAGCTTTCGGCGTTGTTCTAAAAGTAGAAAGCAAGGTCTACCGACGGATTATTTTTGCATGTCACGTATGAGTTTATTGGCAAACAAAAAATCCTGAAGAGGCTTCACTGTCGTTTGCAAAATGTTGTCTTTGGTTCCTTGCCATACTTTTTCTCCTTCAAACATGTACATGATGTTTTCTCCGATCTCCAGCACAGAATTCATGTCATGTGTCACGACTATGGTGGTAATGTTGTATTCGTGCGTAATGTCTTTGATCAGTTCATCTATGCGGTGAGAGGTTTGAGGGTCCAATCCGGAATTGGGTTCATCACAAAACAGGTATTTGGATTGCATCACAATGGCACGTGCAATGCCAACGCGCTTGGCCATTCCTCCGCTGATTTCAGAAGGCATCAATTTTTTAGCATGTTCCAATCCTACACGGTTGAGGCAATAATCCACACGGTCATGTCTTTCACTTCTGCTCATTTTAGGAGCAAGTACCTGAAGAGGAAACATGACATTGGCTTCAACGGATTTGGAATCGAATAAAGCACCTCCTTGAAAAAGCATACCGATGTCTCTTCGGATTTCCTGTTGCTTGTCGTTAGACTCGCCGTTGAATTTTCTTTTATCGTAAAGAATTTCACCGGTATCAGGTTCGAAAATACCTACCAGGCATTTCAATAAAACACTTTTGCCTGTACCGCTTTTTCCAATGATGAGGTTCGTTTTACCGCGTTCAAATAAACCACTGACATCCTTCAGCACTTGTTTGCCTGCAAATGTTTTATTGAGATGGCTGAATTCTATCATTTTCTTATCTTGCTAAGATTAATTGAGCCAATAGATAATCGGCAATCAGAATGGCAATACAGCTATGAGTGACCGCCATGGTAGAAGCTTTTCCGATTTCCAAAGCTCCTCCGCGTGTATAGTAACCGCGAAACGCCGAGATGGAAGAAATGAGAAAGGCAAAAACGAATGCCTTGATCAAGGCGAAGAAAATATCGAACCCGTGAAAGTTATCTCTGATACCGGCAATGTATTGCTCAGGGCTAAGAGAGTTGGTCAATACACCGGCTACATATCCTCCAAAAATTCCGAGGAAAGCAGACAGAGTAACAAGCATTGGAAATACGATCAGAGAAGCAACGATTTTAGGTAGGATCAGGTAAGAAGCGGAATTGATTCCCATGACTTCCAAGGCGTCTATTTGCTCGGTAATTCTCATGGAACCCAAGTGGCCGGCGATGTTGGATCCGATTTTACCTGCTAAGACTACTCCTGTAAAAGTAGGAGCAAGTTCGAGCAAGGTCATATCCCTTACTATAGTACCAATGGTTTCCAGCGGTATGATAGGACTATACAGGTTGTGGGCAGTTTGTACCGCGGTTACTCCACCGATAAAACTGGACACTATGGCTACAATCAGCAAGGAATCTGTTCCAATGACAATGCCTTCATCAATGATGAGTCGAGCATAAATTGAAAACTTTTCCCGGTTGACAAACAATTTACCCATCAACAATAGGTATTTTCCCAGCTCTTTCATACAATACCTCTTTGAAAAGGAGGAGTTATTTTTGAATCGTTAAGATGCGAAAATACATTATATTTCTGTAAAAACTAAAGATAAGATGACATGTCAAAACGAATCGTTGTAAGCGGTGGAACCAAAGGAATCGGAAGAGCGATTGTCGAGTTGTTCGCGCAAAAAGGTTACGAGGTAGTGACTTGTTCGAGGTCCATCGAACGGCTGCACGAAATGAAAAAGGAGGTCAACGCCAAAATTCCGG
>DATHPB010000068.1:0-2763 GCA_035484295.1 Cytophagaceae bacterium | reverse complement strand
CCGAGTGTGAAGTTTTTCACTGGTGTCATAGCTGCCTTGGCCTGGCTGACCTATCCCGGTTATTACTGGATGCCTGTACTGATGATGGGATATTTGACGTTGGCTTCGGGAAGACAACATGCAATAGAATGGTGGAAAGAAATCGTTCCTTTTCTGCTGGGAGCGCTGTGCTTATTCATTCCTTTTGAAATGCTATATGCATGTTATGGTAAATCACTGTTGTACGGGTTGGCAGGTTTATCATTGGGGATCAATCAAGGCGATTACCATGAAAGTCTGCAATTCATTGTCACCTACATGCAAGATAGCAATGGTACGGTAGGAACCGTGTTAAGTTATGCCTTTCTCGTTTTAGGAATGCTGAAACTATTGAAATTATTGACGAAACGAATGCCTGTGTTTGACCCTCTGCAGGTATGTATTGCGCTTGCTTTTGGTGCATGGCTCTTTCACATATTACTGGGGGAAGTGTTGGAATTCATGGTATTCTACGGACGCCTGGTGCATGCCTTTGTCCCTTTCATGATATGGGCTTTGCTTGCCCTGTGTATCCGAATCAATGGACTTACTGTTCCTCTTTTTCTGTTGGTATTGGTGGGAAGCATTTTTTCCTTCTTGAAATTTAATAGAACGTATCAGGCGATTGTTTACCCGCGTGATGTATTGTATTCTTTTTCTACTTATCAACCGTCAGGGAAAACATTTCCTGTACTCGAACTGGCAAAAGATAAGAAAGAGAAGGATCTTTATTGTAATAGCCATGTACCGTATGCGTACTACAACATACGGGATAGAAAAGTAGCAGATACACTGACCTTTTATAATACGGCTATTTTATATCCTATTGAAGGGCAGGAGGTTGTTCGATGCGACCGCCAGAGCTTGAAAATACTGCTGAGAGCACCGTATTACCTTTGCTTCTCTCCCTATGGTTTCGAAGGATATAGTCCTTCCGCAAGAAAAAGTCTGCAAAGTGGTTGGTATACGACAGAAGTGAAATCAATACCTTCAATGTATCATTAGCTGGTAATTACTTCTCAGGGAAGTGGTTTTTACCATTAGTTATTTTATTTTTGAACAACCGAATTTATAACCAATTATGAATACACCCTTTTTTAAGAAAATCCTTCCGCATGTTATTGCAAATATTGCGTTCATTGCGGTGTTGTTCATTTACTATTATCCGACGATGTCGGGAAAGGAACTCCTGCAGAATGATGTCGTACAAGGACAAAGCTTTTTGAAAGAAGCAGATACGTATGTTAAGAAAAATGGCGGAGAAGTATTATGGGCTAATAACAGTTTTTCTGGAATGCCTGCCTGGGTAGGACACAATACCAATATAGTAAGTTACATTCATACGACCATTAGAGGCTCTCTACCAGGACCTGTATTAGCGGGTGCGATTTGCTTTACTGGATTTTATATTCTCATGTGTGTGATCGGTGCCAATGCCTGGTTGGCCTTTGCGATGGCTGCTGCTTTCGCTTTCTCTACGTTTAATATCATTAGTTTTGAAGCTGGTCATATCAACAAGGTATACGATATGGGACTCATGGCACCGATAGTTGCAGGTGTGTGGCTCATCTTCCAGGAAAGGAAATACATACTGGGAGCAATCGTTACGACTTTATTTGTCGGTATTCATTTGTACTACGGACATTATCAGATCTCTTATTATTTATTCATGGTATTGTTCTTCATGGGTGTTTATGAATTGATCAATGCCATAAGGCATAAGGCATATGCACATCTGCTGAAATCGACTTTGTTGGTGTTGGTCTGTGCGGTCATCGGAGTAGCTCCAAACGTTTCAAAAATTTACACCAACTACGTGTATTCTAAAAACACAATAAGAGGTGGATCAGAATTGAAGGTGAATACAGGAGAGTCGGCAGGATTAGACAAAGAATACGCATTGGACTGGAGCAATGACGTCTCGGAAGCATTTACGATTTTTATTCCGTATTTCTATGGCGGAGCATCGGGAGAGACATTGAGCACAGGTTCCAATATGTACAAAGCTATGGTGAGCAATGGAGTGCCAAGATCTGATGCGAAGCAATACATAGAACGAGTACCCTTGTATTGGGGTAATCAACCGTTTACTGCAGGGCCGCTTTATTTTGGAGCCGTTGTCGTTTTCCTTTTTGTGTTTGCCATGTTTGTGGTAAAAGATAAATACAAGTGGTGGATTTTCGGAGTGACTGTTTTTTCCATCATGATGTCATGGGGAAAAAATTTCGAACTCTTAACCGATGTATTGTTTTACCACATGCCTTTGTACAATAAATTCCGTTCTGTAACCATGGCGCTTAGCATAGCGCAAATGACAGTGCCTTTCTTAGCCGGCGTTGTATTGGTGAAATTGGCTAAAGGTCAAATTGAAGAAAAAGATTTTTACGAGGGATTGAAATGGACGCTTGGAATATGTGGAGGTTTTGCCTTGCTATTCGGGCTGATGGGAAGTGCCTTCTTTAGTTTTGCATCGGAGAAAGACGCGGCTGTTGGTTACCCGGATTGGTTACTGGAAGCTTTGCGTGCAGATCGTGCTTCTAAATTCAGAACCGATTCGTTCCGTACATTGTTTTTTGTATTGGCTACAGCTGGGCTAGTGTGGGCTTGGTTTACCGATAAATTTAAAGCACAAACGGTTTACATGATATTGGCACTTTTGGTTGTGATCGATATTGCATGGGTTGATAAACGTTACCTCGATGCCAGCGATTTCACTGCAAAAAGAAAAGGTGATGAGTTAGTTGA
>DATHPB010000067.1:0-4006 GCA_035484295.1 Cytophagaceae bacterium | reverse complement strand
TGGGCAGCCAATTGAGAGAACTGATGATGAACATGGAATTTGGCTTGGCAACTATTGCAGGATCAATGACAAAACGATCGAGCTGTACACCGGCCGGAACAAATTCTTTGGTTGTTTCTACGCCCAATTCATTCAGCCGTTCATTGTCTTCATTGGTGATTCCTGCAATGACATCGTACTTTGAAAAATATTCTTTCTCAAACGACTTTAATTTATCGGAGAGAACGCCCAAGTATATTTTCTTTAAAGGATTCTTCTCGTTGCTTGCCAGTCTCTGCCAGATGAGGTATTCCACGTTGTGCGCTCGCAAAACTAACGGAGCTTTGGAATATTTACGAATCACATCTATATAGTACGCCACAAACGTTCCTTCCACATGCACGATATCAAACGATTCCCTCGTCAACAATTCAATCAACTTCTTTTCAAAATCTTTGGAGATAAAGCGTTCCACATTGTATGGGATTTTTTTGAAGAGATTCAAAAAAGCCTTGATCGGAGAAATGGTCGTATCTATATAAACGGTTTTCAATCTCGCGACACCTTTCAGCACGTCGTCTTTTTGAAAATGCTTGGGGGTATTTACTGCTAGTACTTGCACTTCGTGTCCTTTCCTGGAGAGGTTGTACAAAATGTCGTACATGGCGATAGCACCACCGTCGTGAGGAGGATAAGGCACTCTGAAACAAATTTGAAGAATCTTCATCTATCTATAAAAAACAACGGTCATTTTTGTTGCAACGTTTTTTCCACCGCTTGCCACAATTTATCTGCGGTAATGTCCCAGGAAAATTTCTTGCGCTGCAATTTACCCTTCTTAATTAGTTCTTTTCTGCGTTCATGATTGGAATACAAGTCAACCATAGCAACTGTAATTGCCTTTACTGAATGAGGATCTACCAATAAAGCTGCATGTCCAGCCACTTCAGGCATAGAGGTTGTATCGGAAGTGATGACCGGAACATCACAATACATGGCTTCCAAAATAGGAATACCAAAGCCTTCGAAGTAGGGTACATACGTCAAGGCATAAGCCGATGCTAAAATATCTTTAAGGTCAGACGTAGACACTCGTCCAAGGAACAAGACATCCTGCTTGTGTATCATTTGCAGGTAAACAGTATTGGCTTCCGAATTATCCTGCATTTTATTTCCGACCAATACCAGTTTCATGTCACTACCTGCTTCTTTTTTAAACGCGTCGAAAGCACGCAACAAGTTGGCGATATTTTTTCTTGGATTGATGGAACCAACATACACAAAATATGGGCGACCGTTGGCATAACGGTGTCTGACTTTCTTTTGCAATTCCTCTTCCAACGGGGTAAATTTTTCATTGGCTCCATTGTAAACCACGTCAATCTTATCCGGGTCGATGCCATATGTTTTCACCAAATCTTGTTTGGAATATTCAGACACCGTCACCAATCTATCGCACGCCTCCGCATAACGTTTGTAGTAGCGAGTATAAAACCATCGGTGCAGGAAAGGTAAATCTTTCGGACGGTGTTCGAAATTGATGTCATGAATCACATTCAAAACAGGTACCTTCAATTTCAACGGCATGATGCCATCAGGAGAAATAAACAAGTCTATCTTTTTAAACGATAAATAAAAAGGCAGCACCCAATGAAAATAAATTAAGTATAAAAAAGGATGCCTGGCCGGAGGAAATAAAACTACTGCTTTCACATTGTCGGCAAAAATAAATTTCTTGCTGTAAGGTCTATCGAAGATGAAAAGGAACTCGTGTTCGGGATGATCGATCACCATGCGCTTCATGGTTTCATAAGTGAACCAGCCTATGCCTTCCATCTTGTCTTCCAACAACAACCTAGTATTTACCGCTATCTTTGCCATATTGCTCTTTAACCCACTACTATTCCTAACAAGCCATTGATCTGGTCTGATATTTTTTTCAATTCCTTGATCTGAAGCAGCAACTCCGTGAGGGCATTTTCATCTGCTTCTGTTTTGATCTTTGCCATGATCTCGTCCATCATCAATCGGATGGCCACTCGTTTCAAACGCAACACCGAACGAGGAGTCATGGTTGAAAGTAAGTCTTTATCTGTGGGAACAATGATATGGAATTTTTCCCAGTTGGCAGAAACCGCGTGTGTAGAAGACAAGAGCCGTATCGCTTCTTTTCTGATGTTTGCATCACTGTGCTTGATAAAGTGCAAACTGCCTACTACTTCGCCTTTACCCAAGCGCTGCGTCATTTCCTCTATCATGCTGTTGTACACGGGAACCTGAAAAGAAACTTCTTCTAATTCCTGCAACACATAGCTTCCTAGAGATAAGTTTTCCCCAATGGGTTCGTCAAAATAATTCAGCAACAGGGTAATCATTGCTTCTTCCTGGTTCTTGACAAGCTCCGTCGTATAATCAAAGGTCTGATGCTGGATTTCTTCTTGTTGTTCAGCAAGGGCTTCCTGCAATGCTTCCCCTGTGGAAGACGACGGTTGAGCTTGTCCGCCTTTCTTTCCGGAATAAACCGATTTATTGTATTCGGAAATCAATACTTGCTCGTCCACATCTAGCAAGCGACTACATTCTCTGAAAAACACCGCGCGCTTGATCCCGTCTTTAATTTGAGTGATACTCTCTACGATGTCTTTGATGACGGCAGCTTTCTTATACGGGTCGCGGCCTGCTTCTTCGCTCAGTAACCCTGCTTTGAATGTGATAAAGTCTTTCTTGTTTTTCTTCACGTAATCCATCATGCCTTCACCACCAAGCTTACGTACGAAGCTATCGGGATCTTCCTGGTCAGGCAAGACGACAATGCTTACGTTCATCTCTTGCTGCAAAATCAAATCCACTCCGCGAAGCGAAGCTTTCAAACCCGCATTGTCTCCGTCGTACAAAAGCGTGATGTTAGGAGTATAGCGACGTACCAGTTTGATTTGATCTTCCGTCAAGGCTGTACCTGAAGAAGCGACCACATGCTCGATGCCTCCTTGGTGTAACGAAACCACATCGGTATAGCCTTCTACCAGAAAACATTCATCCAACTTGCGAATGGCTGTCTTGGCTTGAAAAATCCCATAGAGCACTTTACTCTTATGGTACACTTCACTCTCCGGCGAGTTGAGGTACTTGGGCTGATTTTTTTCTTTTGTTAAAATACGCGCACCGAATCCAATGACTTTGCCCGCCACGCTGTGGATCGGGAACATGACACGTCCTCTGAAACGATCGTAGAGCTTGGTCTTTGTGCTGTCGTTGGCATTTTCACGAGCCAGTGCCAATCCGGCTTTCTGTAGGATTTCCGGTTGAAACTGATCGGCCAAGGCCTTGCTCAACAAGCCTTCCCAAGCATCCAGGCTATACCCCAGATTAAACTTTTTGATGATCGGATCGATGAATCCTCTTTCTCTAAAATAACTCAGTCCGATAGACTTGCCTTCGTCATTTTCCCATAGGTTATGGACATAGTGATCGTTGGCATATTGCAAGGCGATCAGAATACTTTCTCGCTCGGTGTCTTGCTGAATGTTTTCTTCTTTATTGCCCAGTTCTATCACCGGGATATTGTATTTATTCGCTAAAAAAACGATGGCCTCCGCGAAGGTAAACGTTTCATGATCCATGACAAACTGAATGGAGTCGCCCGATTTCCCACAACCGAAACAATGGTAAATACCTTTGGAAGGGGTCACTGAAAAAGAAGGGGTCTTCTCATGATGAAAAGGACAGCATCCCATCATGTAATGCCCTTTTTTCTTAAGGCTTACAAAATCGCCGACCACCTCCACGATATCAACGGCCTGCTGTACTTGCTCTATGGTTTCCCGGGAAATATTCAATAGAATTGCTTTGGATTCATTCCAAGAAGGCAACTATTCTGCGCCTCAAATTGTTGCTAAATATAGCACTAAAAAACGTATATTGCGCAAAGAAATAGCCTCCTGAGATGAAGATTACAAACGAAGACGTACTGAAGGCCTTGTCCACCGTCGAGGAACCGGATTTGAAGAAAGACCTGGTGACCCTTAAC
>DATHPB010000066.1:0-3908 GCA_035484295.1 Cytophagaceae bacterium | reverse complement strand
ACATGGAGCGAAGCTCGCCATCGAAGCAGTGGATCGTGCAATGCGTGGAGAGAAAAGTCCTTCACCGATTTATGAAGGAGAAGATTCGGTCATCGCCTGGATACTGGATGGGCCGAAAGCGAACTATACCGTTCCTCTTCCCGAACCGGGAGAAGAGAAGCGTGCCATCCTTGAAACCTACACCAAGGAACATTCCGCAGAATACCAGTCGCAGGCCTTGATTGACCTGGCTTTCAACATGCGGAAGAAGATCGATGATTTTTCAGACATTGAAAAAATAGTCATTGAAACCAGTCATCATACCCATTATGTCATCGGCACAGGTTCTAACGATCCGCAGAAATTTGATCCACATGCCACACGCGAAACATTGGATCATTCCATCATGTACATTTTCGCCGTTGCCTTGGAAGACGGTTTCTGGCATCATGAAAGAAGCTATACTCCTGAACGCGCGGGTAGGCCGGCGACAGTAAGACTTTGGAATAAAATTGAAACCGTTGAACAACCCAAATGGACGGCTTTGTACCACGATACCAATCCGGACAAAAAAGCGTTTGGGGGCAAAGTAATCATCACGTTGAAAAACGGTACGGTCATTGAAGACGAATTGGAAAGAGCCAATGCTCATCCGGCAGGCGCACGTCCTTTCAAGCGTGCGCAATACATCAGGAAGTTTGACGAATTGACGGAAGGCATCATCTCTTCCGAAGAACGTGAACGCTTTCTTATGCTGGTGCAACGCTTGCCGGAATTGACAGCTGCAGAAGTAAAGCAATTGAATGTACAGGTTCAGTTGTCTTCTTTAAGCAATACTCAACCTGACCACTTGGGGATTTTCTAATCAAAAGAACGATAATGATCATACATCCGAAAGACCCCAAAACCAAAAGAATAGATTTCCGTGCCGCTTTGCGTTCAGGTAAACTGCTGCAATTCCCGGGAGCCTACAATCCTTTATCGGCACTACTCATCGAACAAACAGGCTTCGAAGGTGTATACTGTTCCGGCGCTGTCATTGCCAACTCCATGGGATTACCGGATATTGGTTTAACTACCTTGACAGAAGTGAGCCACTTTGCAGGAGACATTGCGGGTGTCACTGGCTTACCGGTGATTGTGGACATTGATACAGGCTTCGGAGAAACGATGAGTGTGGTGCGTACCATGCAAGAACTCGAATACCTGGGTGTTGCTGGATGTCACATGGAGGATCAGGTCAATCCGAAACGCTGTGGACACCTGGACAATAAAGATATTGTAAGCACTGCTGCGATGGTACAAAAAATAAGTGCGGCGGCCAAAGGCAAACAGGACCCGAACTTTTTGTTGATTGCTCGCACGGATGCGCGTGCATCGGAAGGCCTGGAGAAAGCGATCGACAGAGCGAAGGCTTATGTAGATGCAGGAGCAGAGATGATTTTTCCGGAAGCGATGCAGGATGAAAAGGAATTTGAAGCGTTTCGCAAAGCGATCGATGTTCCTCTGCTGGCTAACATGACAGAGTTCGGAAAATCAAAATTGCTGTCTAAAAGAGAGTTGGAAGGTTTAGGCTATAACCTGGTCATTTATCCTGTTACGTTGCAACGCCTGGCCATGAAGGCTATAGAAGACGGGTTGAAAGAAATAAAGGAAAAAGGCACGCAGGAAGGTATGATTGACCAGATGCAAACACGTCATCGTTTGTACGAAGTATTGAAATATGCCGACTATAATACATTTGATCAATCGATTTATAATTTTAAACTCTAGGTGGTATGAGTGAAAAAATCAAAGTTCCCAAAGGTCTTGCCGGTGTGATTGTGGATGAAACCAAAGTTTCCAAGGTGATGCCGGAAATCAATTCGTTGGTGTACAGGGGATATCCGGTACAGGAATTGGCGGAGTCCTGTAGTTTCGAAGAAGTGGCTTACTTGCTTACGCACGAAGACCTTCCAACACAAGAACAGTTGAATGAATTCAGCGCAAAAGAAAAGAAATACAGAACCATTTCCGATCACTTGCAACAAGTCATCTCTTTGTTCCCAGCGGATGCACATCCTATGGATAAAGTGCGTACAGGCATCAGCTATTTCGGAATGGAAGACAAATTGATCTGGGAAAACGATCCTCAAACCAACCGCGATAAATTCATGATGCTGCTGGCGAAAATTCCTACTGTCATTGCTTATGCTTATCGTCACCAAAAAGGAAAACCTGTCATTCCACCAAGCGATACCCTGGGTTTTTCCACCAACTTTTTTCACATGTGTTTTGGAGAAGTACCTTCTCACGAAGTGATCAAAGCCTTTGACGTATCGATGATCTTGTATGCCGAGCACAGCTTCAATGCTTCGACTTTTACGACCCGTGTCATTACATCCACTTTATCTGATTTGTACAGTGCAGTAGTTGGAGGAATAGGTGCGTTGAAAGGTCCCTTGCATGGTGGAGCCAATGAGCAAGTGATGCATACCATGTTAGAAATTGGCGAACCTGGCAAAGCGCGTCAATGGATGTTGGATGCTTTGGCACAGAAAAGAAAAATCATGGGCTTTGGTCATCGTGTATATACCAACGGTGATTCGCGTGTACCGACCATGAGAAAATACATGAAAGAAATGGCTGCCAGTACACACGGAGAAAAATGGGTGGAGATGTACGAGATCCTTGAACAAACCATGATCGAACAAAAAAACATTTATCCTAACCTTGATTTTCCCACGGGTCCAGCTTATTATATGATGGGATTTGAAATCGAATGGTTCACTCCGTTGTTTGTCATGAGTCGCATCACCGGCTGGTCAGCGCATATCATGGAACAAGCTGCCGACAACCGATTGATCAGACCGTTGAGCGAATACACCGGAGCGGCGCAGAGAAGTCCCAAACCAATTGCCAATAGAAAGTAAGAGGTGATAAACGATAAATAAATAGAGTAATAGTAACTTTGACATCCAACGTTACTCATCATAATTCAAACTATCATGGAAAACATTGCAAAAATTGTTTCAGAAAAAACAGGTATCACGGAGGCTCAGGCTCAGGTAGCGATAGACACCATTGTTTCCGTATTGAAAGATAAATTACCAGCGGGAATCGGTGCTCAGGTAGAATCCTTTGTGAAAGGAAGCGGATCATCGGATGCTTTAGGCGGAATTACAGGCGGAATCTCAGATACATTGGGTAATATGTTTAAGTAATCGAATAGTCAGTAAACACTGATTGGCTAACTGCTAGAAGTCTTAATGGAGAAGAATGAGGTGATCTTAAAAAAAACTGGCCACCGATTACTGTCTACTGACTACTTTTTTCTATCTTAACTCTGTGAAAGGCTTTGTTTACATATTCGCTCTTTACATCTTCGGCATTATACTGGCACCTTGCCAGGATGCCTATACCTGTGAAGATATGACTGCACACGAAATCACACATTCGCATGAGGAAGATGACATGGATACTTGCTCTCCGTTTTGCATTTGTGCCTGTTGCAGTACAGCCAGTGTTTTGGAGACCGATGCTTTGACTTTTATTTTTCCTAGAGTGATTCATCAGCAAAAGAATCACACACCTTACCTGGCTTCTATGCCTTTGCCAGTATACCACAGCATCTGGCAACCTCCTAAACTCTAGTTTTAGTATCTCATGCAAGGGTTTGATGCTTTTGCAAAAAAACATTTTCTATTCCAGTGGATGGTTGAAAGTATATGCGCTGACTTTACGGGGCGGAGTACGATTTGCCGACCATTGATTACTCATACTCATTATGCTTGATCACATCATACGTTTTTCCATCAGGAACAAGCTCATCATAGGCTTGTTCACTTTTGCACTCGTGGCCGTAGGAATATATTCTGCTACGCAGTTGCCAATTGACGCAGTCCCTGACATCACCAACAATCAGGTGCAGATTATTACTCAGTCGCCTT
>DATHPB010000065.1:0-3491 GCA_035484295.1 Cytophagaceae bacterium | reverse complement strand
ATCAAATTTTCTTTGTGGTATAAATCTGTCGTGATGTAATATCGGATGAGTGGAAGCAACTGAGAATACTGGTTGTTCCCGGTTTTATAATTTTCTTCGTTTCCTTTCCAACGAAGTTGAATAAAGGCTGTTGTCTTCTTTTTTAATTGATAGGTAACTCTGCCGATCCATTCATTGCCATACGTTGGCCCCCTTCTATTGTAGGCAGGTTTTGGGTTGGTGAATGCACTCCACCCTACAGATATCCTTGTATGTGAGCTAAGGGAAATTAGGAAGGCCTGGTAAATTCCGGTTTCGTTGGCGATGTTGCTGCTGTAGCTTGGAATGTTTCCCTGAAAACTTTGAAAAGAGGTGTTGGCCGACCAATACTGTAAGATGAAAATATTCTGCCTCGACAAGTTATGAATGAGTCCACCGTAAATGGCTTTACCGTGTTGTGAAGAAAAAGCTGTTTCTGTAAAGATCATTCCGGAAGAATAAAGGTATTGCGCAAACAACCCGATGATGTGATGAGTTTGTCCGCTAAAATTGTTTTTATGATAATATACATCAGAAGGAATGTATGGATAATCGAAGTGTGTATACAAATATTCTGCTCCTGCTTTCCATTGTTTATTAGGAGAGGTGTAGCCCATATTTCCTCCTGTATTTTTAAGATGAGTATTATGCTTTCCATTGATTTCTGTTTGTGTGCGGTGCAATCCATTGGTGTTGATAGCACTAATAGATTGATCAGTCTTTAATGTAGCGTCTTGAGAAGTGTAAGAATAAAACCAATTGCCTTCCCAATTTTGATATTGCCATTTGATACCTGTTCCTCTGAAGAAACCGTATTCAGCGGATGAGCTGTGTGGCCTGAAGCCTGTACCCATTTGCCAGGTACCTTGCCAATACTCCGGATTTTTACTTTGAAAAAAATTACCTCCAAAGACAAGACCGTGCCCGCTTCTGAAATGAAAATCTCCCCATGCAATTTGTTGAATGATTTTTTTAGGATACAATAAAAGATAACCGGACAAATAATCGAATGCGTACCGATGCGACGCAGGTGACCAATTCAAAGGTTCCCCAGCATCTTTCTCCATGGACAGTCCTAATTGATACACATTAGGAAAAGATGAACGGACGTGACAACGTAAATTGTAATCGGAACCAAGATAAAGCTTATTACCTTTGCTATTCGATTGAAAACCTTTGCTCAACCTTGTTTTTCTTGACCAACGCGTCAGGCTGTAATGAGAACCTTCGTCCAGTAGAGCATTTAGAGAATGATGGTTTCCTATAGCATCTGGTACATAAAGTGTCTCTGCTAAAAGTGAGAGTGTATCTTTTGAAAAGGTGTCGACGCATTGTAATTCATAGATGGAAATGAAATTTCCAAATGCCTGACGATGGTAAAGAATTTCCTGGATCTGTTTTTTATTTAATAAACCTGTAGACAATAATTCTATCGCATTGGCTTTATTTAAATTGATCTTAGTCTTGACCTGGACCATTTCTTCTGCGTTGTACAACTGTCCGTCTTCCGGTGATTCTTCCGTAAATACATTTTTGTCTATAAGCTCTGTTTGAGAATGAGCATGAAATGAAAAAAACAGCAGGAAAAATAAAAAATAAACTTGCATAAAAATACGATATAAACGAACGGTTGATCAAGGCCTGCCACGGACCTTTTTTATTGTATAGCTTAACATAAACTCCTGGCTGATTCCGAATCGGAAGATCCAGTACAGACTATAACCTACATGAATCGATCGATGTGAAATGAAAAAACCGCTATGCAAACTGTTGGCCGGGTGCCGATAACCCACTAATAGTTGTACAGAGGGAGAGAGCGTATACTGTGCACCCCATTTAATGAAGAGTGGTTCATAAATGTTTTTCTCGATTTCTCCATTTAAAAACAAATCAGGTAATGCTTGTCCGCTAAGCCCACATTTTAAGATAACCGGTAAGGGGTGATTTTCGAATGAAGAAAGCGTGAAGTTGTAGAGGTTCGCACCAAAATTAATCTTCGGTGTCAGTGCGACGATACCACCAAGTTCACCGGTGAATGCATGTTGCGTAGGAAAACCTTCTACCGCAAGTTCTTCCCAATTGACTCGTAAACCCAATGCCGTGTGTCCGATACGATGTGCTATGCTGACTCCTGTACGCAGTTCTTTGTAATGATCCGGTCCGAAGCGTTGAGCAAAACCTCCGAGTCGTAATGTTTTATAAGGTACAACAATGGAAAAAGCAGAAGTATAGAGATCCGGAAGCAAATAGTAATTTTTGTAATTGGAAGTCAGGTAAACTTCTTTGGCAAAAGCACTGGTTGCCACGGCTTGTAAGCTATGGGCCTCGTCAGACATGGCGCATACAGTTCCTGCCATTCCATTGGACTTTGCTCCAGGAGGTAATTCTTTTTGCGCATGACAAAGGGTAATAGAAAAGAAGCACAGCATAAAAATAGAACAGAACCGGCCTCCTCTCTCATCAAAAAAATGAGTAGGCGTTTTCATGAAAAAATATTCTGAGGCTAAAGTAAAGATAGAAATTCATTTATCCATATCGTAGTCACTATTTTTGTTATACAACCATGCATTTGCTATATTGAAAGAACTATTTTCAGCTCTTATCCTGATCATTTCTATGACAAAAAGATTTCTTATTCTGCTGTTGTTTCTGATGAGCTCTTCATACTCCTGGTCGCAGGTGTCAAAAGAATACTACGAAGGCACAGAAAAAATAAAAGGCGAAGGTTCACTGGTAGACGGACAGAAAAATGGGCTATGGAAGTTTTACAATTTTTCAGGCGTACTGACAGTAGAAGAAGAATATGTACAAGGTGTATTGAATGGAAAAGCAACGGGATATTTCTCCAATCAAAAAATAGCGAGTGCCGGGACCTTTGTGAATGGAGAGGAAGAAGGAGAGTGGAAGGAATACTACGACGATGGAACACAGCGTGTCAGTGGAACTTTCAAGGGAGGGAATAGGAATGGAAACTGGAAAGAATTTTATCCCAACAAGCAAATTTCATTGGAGGCGAATTATGTCAACGATTTAAAAGAAGGAAACTGGAAGGAATACTATCCCGACGGAAAAATAAAAATCGATGGTGCTTTCAAGAACGATAAGAAGGAAGGTGAATGGAAAGACTATTACAAAAGTGGCCAACTTGCATTGAGTACTGCTTACAAAGGCGATAAAGAACAAGGTCCGTTTCAAACATTTTTTAAGAATGGTAAACCAAAGTTGAAGGCTAGTTATTCCGAGGGCCTGGTAGATGGAGAATGGGTGCAGTGGTTATCCAATGGTGCTGAATTGGTAAAAGGAAATTATAGCAAAGGAATACAGACAGGTAAATGGTCGGAGTATTATAAAAATGGTGTGCTGTTTTGCAGCGGTACTATGGAAAACGGGAAAAAGAATGGAGAATGGATGTATAACTTTGACAACGGCAAACCTCGCGATACTGAAATTTGGAAGCAAGGTTTATTGATGGA
>DATHPB010000064.1:0-4160 GCA_035484295.1 Cytophagaceae bacterium | reverse complement strand
AGACGCTGCATAATTAACATGCCCTCCCCATGGAATGACCTCGTGTACAGAACTCATGCAAATAATTTTTCCAGTTGCTACCGACACTTCCGGGCGGGGGCCTCTTCTTAAAAATTCTCGTGCTGCTTCCCGTGCGCAAAGAAACTGTCCCGTAAGGTTAATGTCTATGACCATTTGCCATTCTGCCAACGTCATATCGTGTATGGCTGCATCACGTTGCAAGCCCGCATTGTTGACTAAAATATCTATCGTACCAAATTCGGTAATTCCTTTTCTGAACAATTCCTGCACCTGATCTTCTTTACTGACGTCTGCATGTACGGCAATCGCGGAACCTGAGACCTCGTCCTTATTTATCAATTGTACAATTTTATCTGCACCGGCTTCATCGCCGGCATAGTTGACAATTACATTAGCACCTTCTTTCGCCAGCGACAATGCCACCGCACTGCCTATACCCGAACTTGATCCTGTTACCAAAGCGGTCTGACCTGCCAATCTGTTGTTGATTTTTTGATACATATTTTTTGTCGTTTGGACTCAAGATATGTCTATTTCTTTAAAGATACCAAGTGTTCAAAGAAACGATTTCGCTTATTACTTAAAAGTCTGCTCTTTTATCTTCGATTTATCCAACCTTAAAATTTCATGGCAACAGTCATCAAAAAGTTACGTGTTGCGGTGGGTACACCAGACGAGGGAAGCAGCGAAGGGTCATTCAGTAAATTTCTCACCTGAATCTCTGCAGAAAAATTATTCATTAAAGGTACCATCAGATTCATGTCTACCATCCATACCGGCGGATAAGGCTTGCCATTGATTTGATCAGAATAATCAGACAAGTGTTTCACCACTCCAGTAAGCACGAAAGGTACGCGAATACTGTTCGTAAACGTAACACCCAAATTGGTTTTGAAAGAGGGAATGTTCGGTAATACCATGCCCGACTGGTCTTTCGATTGAGCATACGCGACGTTGTAAAAAATCAACCACTGTTTACTAAGTTTAGTTTTCAGGTCAAATTCCAATCCTTGCGCCTTGATCGTACCAGGCCTGTTGGTATACCAGCTACCGGGAATCTCCACACTATCTTTAAGGTAAGTAAAATTAGAAGTAATGATTTCATCCCTCGTTTCATTGTGGTATGCTGTCAAAGAAATATAAAGATTTCTATAGGTCTGTACCAGCGCCATTTCCAGGGTTTGTATAGCTTCTGCTTTTACAGAAAATAATCCGGGATTGTTAAAACCATTCCTACCTAGTTCATTGATGTATTGAGCATTTTGACCGATCTCTTTGATACCTGGCGCACGTAAGGCACGTCCACCCATAAGTTTCAGATTTAAATGGTTTGTAATTTTTTGTACCAAAGCCACACGTGGTGAAAGGTGCGTGTAACTGAATAGTTTATTGAAACCAATGTCTTCCCTTAAACCTGTTGTTACAATCAACCCTTGTAAAACATTCAGCTCTGTCTTGTATTGCAGAAAAGCAGACGCCGTGCTGAATCCCGGTGAAGCGTTAGAGAAATCTGTAGAAAGCGGATAGTCGAAAGGATTGCCGAGTTGCCCGTTCCACTTGATGTTATACGCATAAGAATGCGGATTACCTTGCTCTCTTCTCCAATCATAATTCAATCCCGAGATGACAGACGATTTTCCGGAAAACGAGTATTTCATTTCAAACAATCCTTCCAGGTCGATTACACTGCTTTTGTAAACAGACAACGCCGATGAATTGGGTAAGGTATTAGAAGTATTGTTGACTTGATAAGCGGCGTCTTCCGTAGAATTGTTGAACTTCAAATAAGAATGAAGATCCAGTTTATCCGACAATTTCTTGTTGTACTGCAAGTAAGGTGTCAGGTTTCCCCATTGAATGCGATTGACCTGAGAAGTGTAATTGTTGGCAAAAGATTCGCCAAGTCCGCCTCTCCGTTGCATGTAGATGAGCCCTTGTTTCAATCCTTTTAGTGGACCTTTTCTCATCGTGACAGAGGAATAACAAAAGATGGATTGATTGCCGTCCCAGTAACGATCGTTCTCCTGGTGCGGATCGGTGAGGTAAGCACCAGATGCTTCCTTTTCGTAGTAACCGGTACTCAATTGTACATCCACCAGCTTGCTGCGATGCATCAAGTTACTCATCCATCTTCTGTTGTTATCGCGTGTGCCGACGGATATTTTATTTTCGAAACGTTCGCTGCTGTTGTCGATAGATTTAGGAACTATATTCACGACGCCACTAAATGCCGATACACCATAAAGTGCAGAAGCGGGACCTTTCAGGAACTCTACACGTTGTGCAAACATCAATGGCAGTTCTTCCTGGATCTGTGCTTTATAACTTCGAGTAAAATTGACAGGGATACCGTCAATCAATAATAAATGCTTGTTGTTATTAAATCCTCCTGCTGTTTGACCACGTGTTTCAAATCCTGCTTCGCCGTATTGGTAACTGACACTGTAACCAGAAGTAATGGACGCTAAATCTTCTAACGTATAATAACCCAGTCGTTGGATATCATGAGCTGTGTACACGGTAATAGAGTTCGGGGCTTCTGTATTACTCTCTTCGATCTTTGAAGCGACAGAAACCTTAGAGTTGACAGCTTCTGTAACTGGTACCTCCAAAAGGTCAAAAGAACTGGTTGACTGGTTATCCTTTACCTTTTCAAAGGTGAGAGAATCTGCATTCTGCGCTACAGCAGCACTGCAACAACAGAAAAAAAGAAAAATGATTTTACACCTCATAATTGTTCTGCATAAGCAGAGCATTATTGTTTCCCCAAAAGCTAGCTGGAAGTATTAAAAAAGAAACAGTATGTGCAATAATTGCATTTGCTGCATCAGTTTGTTAAACTTACCTATTGAAGTTGCAAGTTTAGCAAAAATCATTGCGAGATTCCTAATCCATAGGTACAATCTGTTTAATTTTGTTGAAATCATAAATCGTACTCCTCTTAGAATTTATGCAAGCCATCATCATAGACGACGAAATATCGAGTAGAAATGCTTTGCGTTCCTCACTGTACATGTTTTGCTCACACCTTGAAGTGGTGGCAGAGGCAGAAGGTGTGGCTGATGGATTGACACAATTGAAAAAAAAACCGGTGGATGTTATTTTTCTCGACATCCGCATGAAAGACGGTACCGGCTTCGACTTGCTGCAACAATTGGGCGAGACCACCATGAAAATCATTTTCACCACCGCCTACGATGAATACGCCGTCAAAGCATTTCGCTTCAGTGCCATCGATTACCTGTTGAAACCCATTGATCCTGATCAACTCATCGAACTGGAAAAAAAATTACTCAAGTTCAATCATGAAGACCATTCCAAACAAAAAGATGCCGCTTTGGCCAATCGTAACAGTTTACAAATGATCGGACTTCAACTACACGATGGCTTGCAGTATTTTCGTATCGACGAACTCATTCGTTGTGAAGCAAAAAGTAATTACACTTCTTTTTTATTTAAGAATATGCATGTGCTGGCATCTAAACCCTTGAAGGACTACGAGGAAATTTTACCGGCCGATCAGTTTTTCCGCATACACAAATCACATCTTGTTCATTTAAAATACGTGAAAGGTTTCAATGTCAAAAGCAGTACCGTCGAAATGACTGATGGTTCTGTACTTGAAGTAGCAAGACGACGCAAGGAAACTTTTTTAGAATTGATGTCTTTGTCCTAACATGTATACACGACGTGGCTGGAGGAAGTATTCACTTCTCTTCATTTGTTTCTTTACATTCATTTTTACTTACGGACAGAATAGCCTGAATAAAAATGCGTCACAGCTAAAAGCATTGCGTTTTCAAACCGATCAATACAAATCTCAAAAACACTATCCGCAATATATCAATACCTTATTTCAACTGAAAAGGCAATACGAAGAGCATAAAGATTTTTCTAGCTTGGCTTATATCTTGTCTGAGATCGGTGATGTGTATTTTCAGTGGGGTGTTTATGAAAAAGCTGTCGATTACTATGAACGTGCTTCCGATCCTTCTTATGCACAATACCTGAGCAGTAGTGACCAGCGAACCATCGCTTTAAAAACGGCCGACGCCAATCGTCTTCTTGGTAGTTACACCAAAGCTCAAAACAATTACGTAAACATTTATAAAAGATGGGGTCTTGATTTGAGTGAAAAA